>QNVD01000299.1 GCA_004347925.1 Hadesarchaea archaeon | reverse complement strand
CGGGGGGGAGCGTTCCCTCCCCCCTCAGGGCCCTCCCCTCCCTGGCCCTCAAAAGAGGGGGGGAAATCCTCCTCTTCGACTGCGGGGAGGGGACGCAGGCTCAGATGCTGAGGGCCGGCCTCAGCCCCCTGAAGGTGGGGGCCGTGTTCCTCTCCCACCTGCACGGGGACCACTTCCTCGGCCTGGCGGGCATGGTGCAGACCATGTCCCTCTTCGGGAGAACCCAGCCCCTGAGGATCTACGTTCCGGAGGGGGAGAGGGAAAGGGTGGAAACCTTCCTGACCCTCCCCCACTATACCCCCACCTTCGAGATGAGGGTGGAGGAGCTGAGCGGGGGAGGGGAGGTCAGGGGGAACGGCTACCGCATCCTCACCTCTCCCCTGAAGCACGGGGTGGAGGGGCTGGCCTTTTCCCTGGAGGAGTCCCCCAGGCCGGGGAGATTGGATCCCCGGAAGGCGGTGGAGCTGGGGGTCCCCCCGGGCCCCTCCTTCTCCCTCCTGAAGGCCGGAAAGCCCGTTTCCCTTCCGGGGGGGAGGGAGGTAAAACCGGAGGAGGTGCTGGGTCCACCCCTCCCCGGCAGGAAGGTGGTCTACGCGGTGGACACCAGACCCTCGGAGGAGACGGTGGCCCTGGCCAGCGGGGCGGATGTGCTCGTCCACGACTCGATGTTCGGGGAGGAGCTCGCGGAGAAGGCCAGGGAGAGGGGCCACTCCACCTCCTCCGAGGCGGCCTGGGTGGCCAGGGAGGCTGGGGTGAAGCTGCTGGTGCTCACCCACCTCAGCCCCAGGTACCGGGAGACCTCCAAGCTGCTGGAGCAGGCGAGGAGGATCTTCCCCCACACGGTGGTGGCGGAGGATCTCATGGTCCTGGAGGTGCCCCTGGCGGGTGGTTGATTGCCCTCCTCCGGTGAGGTCTCCCCCCTCAGGCTCCTCCTCTGGTTCCTGCCCGTGGTGGATCTCCTCACCCTTCCCAGGATCCTGGCTTACTACCGGGGAAGGGGGATCCTCGTCCCCCGCTCCCACGCCTGGCTGGCCATGCTGGAGAGGTGGGCGGGCTACCTGCCGGCGGGGTACCTGCTGGGGAGGTGGCTGGGCCCCCTCCCCTCCCTCCTCCTCTTCCTCCTCGCCCTGGCCCTGGCCGGACCGCCTGAGCTTTTCCTGATGGGGAGGGGGAGGGGACCCTGGCGCTTCCTCAGGGGGAAGGGGTGGAGGCTGCTGGCCGGGGTCTTCCTGCTGGAGGGCTACAACGCCCTGGGCTACTTCAGCCTCGGTCTCCTCCTCTCCCTTCCCTAGGCCCTCCCCTTCAGCTCCTCCAGGGGGACCTCCCTCAGGGCCCTGCCCATCTTGGTGGGTGGGGCCAGATAGTCCACCACCAGCTCCGGTTCTCTGGTCTCTATCACCACCCTGATGGGGCCGAGGGGGGTCTCCCCCTCCGCGAAGCTCACCTTGCCCACGAAGGCCGCCTGTTTGTTCAGCCCGAACTCCAGCCCGCCCTCCCTCCTCCCCTTCAGCAGGGCGCTCCTGGAGGAGTCCCTGATGGCCTGCAGCCGGAGGAGTTCCCTCAGGTGGGAGAGCACCGCGGGATCCTCCGAGCTTCCCTCCACCCTCCCCTCCTTCCTCTCCAGCGTGAGGGAGGGGAAGAGGTTCTTCACCGCCCTCTCCACCTTGGAGGGATCTTCGCTGGGCTTGACCTCGGCCTCCACCCTGATCCTCATTCCAGCGCCACCCTCCTCAGGAGCTCCAGGGCCTTCTCCCTCAGCTCCTCCAGGGTGCCCTCGTTGAGGAGCAGGTGATCGGCCAGGGCCAGGGCCTCCCCCACCCCCCACCTCAGCTCCCTCCTCTCCTTCTCGAGGAAGCGCTCGTAGTCCCCCGCATCGTCCTCCCTCTTCCTGGAGGCTATCCTGGAGTACCTCACGGAGGGGCTGGCCCAGACCCCCACCACCACCAGGTCCCTCCCGAAGGCCCTCCTGAGCTCCTCCACCTCCTCCAGCGAACGTATTCCGTCCACCACCACCACGCCCCTCTCCTTCAGTTTCTCCCTCAGGAGGGGCAGGCTGAGCCTGGCCACCACCCCCCTTCCCCCTTCCTCCCTCAGGGCGTTGGCCACCCTCCCCACGTTCTCCTCGTTCACCTCCAGCCCCCTCCTCCTCGTTTCGGCGATCACTATCTCCCCCAGGCGCAGGCAGGGGATGCCCAGGGAGAGGGCCACCTTGGCCACCTCCGTCTTCCCCGCGCCCTGGAGCCCCACCAGTCCCACCACCCTCAAGGAGAACACCTAGGCGGCCGGAGGGTTACCTTGGCTTTCCTCTTCGGGGAGGGGGAGGATGGTTATCTCATCCTTGTGTTTGAGCTTCGTGTGGATGCCCAGGACGCGCCTCACGGGGCGGTTGTTCAGCAGCACCTGATACCGGTCGCTCAGCTCCCCCGTGGTGGGGTCCAGGACACTCTCCACCACGGAGGGGTGCCTCCTGCCCAGCTTCATCAGGAGGGAGTCCAGGGTCTCCTCGTTGTCTATGGGAAGCCTAATGCTTCCAGTACCGGCTCTCTTACCGAGCTCTCCTTGAAGGGTTACCATCACATACATTCGGTCGCCGGTGGCTTTGGGACGCTTTTTCGTCTAGACACTCCCTTTCTGTTTTTTTCCTTCAGAGTATTTCTGCCGCCATAAAAAAACTTCTCTCCCCCTCGGAAGGCTCCCCGCGGGGTAAAACCTATATTTGGAGGGTAGGTGAAAATGTTGTTTACATGAAAGTGGTGCTCGGCTTCAGCGGTGGGCTCGACACCTGTGCCTGCCTGCGCCTGCTCCAGGAGAGGTACGGTGCTGAGGTCATCACCGTCATCGTGGACGTGGGCCAGAGGCCGGAGCTCTTCCGGCTGGCCGAGGAGAGGGCTAAGAAGCTGGGGGCGGTGAAGCACCTCTACATCGACGCCAAGGAGGAGTTCGTGAGGGACTACGTGTTCAGGAGCGTGAAGGCCAACGGCTGCTATGAGGGGTATCCCCTCTCCATCGCCCTCGCCCGGTACCCCACCGCCAGCTGGCTGGCCAGGAAGGCCCTGGAGGAGGGGGCGGAGGCGGTGGCCCACGGCTGCACCGGGAAGGGGAACGACCAGTTCAGGTTCGATCTCACCCTCTCCTCGCAGGCCCCTGGGCTCCGCATCATCGCACCCGTCAGGGAGCTCAACCTGACGAGGGAGGAGGAGGTGAGGTACCTGGAGAAGTGCGGCCTCTCCTTCCCCTCCACCCCCTACAGCGTGGACGAGAACCTCTGGGGAAGGTCGATAGAGGGGAGGGAGCTGGAGGACCCCCTCTCCCCTCCACCCGAGGAGGCCTTCCAGCTCACCCAGCACCCCTCCAGGGCCCCCAGGGAGCCCACCACCCTCTCTCTCGGCTTTGAGGAGGGTGTCCCGGTCTCCCTGAACGGAAAACGCCTGGGCGGGGTGGAGCTGATAGGGGAGCTCAACCGGCTGGCGGGGAGGTACGGAATAGGGCGCATAGACGTGATGGAGGACAGGATCCTGGGCCTGAAGGTGAGGGAGGTGTACGAGGCCCCAGCGGCCACGGTGATCCTGGAGGCCCACCGGGCCCTGGAGGCCCTGGTGCTCACGGGCGAGGAGCTGGCCGTCAAGCAGAGGATGGATCAGAAGTGGAGCGAGATGGTTTACAGGGGAAGGTGGTTCGATCCCCTGAGGGAGGATCTGGAGGCCTTCATCGAGGCCACCCAGAGGAGGGTCACGGGGGAGGTCAGGGTGGAGCTGTCACCCGGCAGGGCCCAGGTGGTGGGCAGGTCCTCCCCCCACTCCCTCTATGACAGGGAGATCGTCTCCTTCCACCTCCCGGGCTTCGACCAGAGGATGGCGGCCTCGGTAACCAAGTTCCACGGGCTGGACGGAAGGGTTCCGAGGATGAGAGGATGATCCGGGTGGCCCTGGTGGGGGTGGCCGGGTACACCGGGGGTGAGCTGCTGAGGCTACTGCTCAGGCACCCGGAGGTGGAGGTGGTGGGGGTGTACGGGGAGGAGCACGCGGGGGCGCGCCTCGTGGAGCTTCACCCCCACCTCTCCGGGTTGGTGGGGGAGGAGAAGGTGGAGAAGCCTGACTACGGGAAGGTGGGTTCCGAGGCGGAGCTGGTCTTCCTGGCCACCCCCAACGGCGTGGCGATGAGGGTGGCCCCCAGGCTCCTGAGGGAGGGGGCGAAGGTGGTGGATCTGAGCGCCGACTACCGGTTCGATGACGTGAGGGTGTACGAGAAGTACTACACCAAGCATGAGAGCCCGGAGGTGAAGGGGGTCTACGGGCTACCGGAGCTCTACAGGGAGAAGATAAGGAAGGCCGACCTGATCGCCAATCCTGGATGCTACCCCACCGCGGCCATCTTGGCGCTGGCCCCCCTGATGAAGGGGAAGATGGTGGATCCGGGCCGCGTGGTGGTGGACGCCATAAGCGGGACCTCGGGAGCGGGGAGGGGCTTGAGGGAGAACCTGCATCACCCGGTGTGCGGTGAGAACGTGAGCGCCTATTCCGCCACCCGCCACCGCCACCTCCCCGAGATAAAGCAGGAGCTGGAGAAGCTGGCCGGGGAGGAGGTGGGTCTGTGCTTCACCCCCCATCTGGCCCCGGTGGTGAGGGGAATCCTCTCCACCTCCCACGTCTTCCTGAGGGAGAGGAGCTCGAGGGAGAGGCTGCTGAAGCTCTACCGGGAGTTCTACTCCGGAGAGCCCTTCGTGAGGGTGGTGGAGGGCCTGCCCGAGCTGAACTACGTGGTGGGCTCCAACTACTGCGACATAGGGCTGGAGGTCTCCGAGGACGGGAGATGGGTGGTGGTGGTCTCGGCCATCGACAACCTGCTCAAGGGGGGCTCGGGACAGGCCGTCCAGAACATGAACCTCAGGTTCGGGATAGAGGAGACCAAGGGGCTGGAGGCCCTCCCCATGCGCCCGTGAGAGGCATGGAGCTGAGGAGGCTGAAGGGAGGGGTGACGGAGGCCGAGGGCTTCCAGGCCTCGGGGGTGAGGGCGGGGATACGCTCCCAGGGTCTGGACCTGGCCCTCCTCTACTGCGAGGAGGGCGCCGTCCCCTCGGCGGGGGCCTTCACCACCAGCCTGACGAGGGCGGCCCCCGTGGTCCTCACCATGAATCACCTGCGGAG
>QNVD01000298.1 GCA_004347925.1 Hadesarchaea archaeon | reverse complement strand
CCCCAGCCACCACCCCCTGTGCCGGCGGGCGGTGCGGTCGATGAACCTGAGGCCCCTCTCCGTCCTCCACAGGAGCATCCCACCCTCCAGGGAGAAGCCGTACCTCCTCAGGCCCCACTCCCGGTAGAGGAGGAGGAAGACCGCCCAGAAGACCCCCAGCCCCAGCAGGAAGGGGAGGAGGTAGGGTGGAAGCTCCATCCCCCCCTCTCCCCCTTCCCGAGTATAAGCTCCTTCCCACCAGCCCTAATAGCCTCCCACCCCCACAGGAGATGATGCACGTCCTGCTCACCACGGTGGACGACAGGAGGAAGGCCGAGGAGCTGGCGAGGAGGGTGGTGGAGGAGGGGCTGGCCGCCTGCGTGACCGTGATCCCGGGGGCCACCTCCTTCTACCGCTGGAGGGGGAAGATGGAGAGGGCCGGGGAGCTCGTGCTCCTCATGAAGACCCTGAGGCCCAGGAAGCTGATGGAGCGGCTGAAGGAGATCCATCCCTACGAGGTCCCCGAGCTCCTGGTCCTGAGGGTGGGGGCCTCCAGGGAGTACCTGAGATGGGCCGAGGAAGAGACGGGGTGATGCCGGCCCACTCCAGGGCCGAGCGGAGGGAGGTGGTTTACCCCCCGGAGAGGTGGGAGCTCCTGCGCAGGCTGAGGGAGAGGGCGCTGGAGGTGATGGGGGCCCTCTCCAGGAGGGGGATGGAGGCGCTGGCCCACGGGAGCCTGGCCAGGGGGGACGTGGACGGGGGGAGCGACATAGATCTCTTCCTCCCCCAGCCCCTTCCCTCCTACCTGGTGGAGACCTCCCTGATGGAGGCCGGTCTCCGGCCGGAGAGGAGGGAGCTGGTGATGGCCACCCCCTGGCAGCTCCCCAAGGCCCACCTCTACCTGGACGAGAAGACGGTGGTGACCTTCCCCCTCCTGAAGCCCAGGCCCCTGGAGCTGGAGTTCTACCGGTTCGGGGGGGCCCTGGGGGAGGAGGGGCTGAGGAGGGGGGAGAGGGTCCCCGGGGTGGACAAGAGGCTGATGCTCATCGAGCCCACCCCCACCGGCCACCTGGAGGAATCCGTGAGGGGGAGGGAGGGGGAGGTGGCGAAGAGGCTGGGGGTGAGCCCGGAGATCGTGAGGGAGAGGGTGCAGGTGCTGACCAGGAGGAGGGAGGAGGGGCACACCGGCCTCTTCCTCAGGAGGGAGCTGTCCCCCGAGGAGAGCTTCGAGAAGGTCTTCTCCTCCCTGGTGCGCTCCCATCCCGTCCTCAGGCTCAGGCTCGGGAGGCCTCCGTGAGGCGGAAGACCACGAAGTCCCTCTCCATGGCGGAGAGGAAGTTCCCCACCCTGGGACCGGCCTCCCTCCCCAGGAAGACCAGGTAGATGGCCCTGAAGAGCTCGGGGGGATCCATCCCCCTCTCCCTGGCCAGCTCGTAGACCCTGTTGTGGAGGGAGACGGGGTCGTAATCCCTCTCCCTGAGGTCGGAGGCCAGCCGGGAGAGGGCCCCCCTCTGCGCCTCCGTCAGCCTCTCCCTGACCTCCCCCGGGAGAGAGTCCAGCACCCTGAACCTCATCCACTCCGGGGCGTACTCCCTCACCCAGTTGCCCGCCCTCCTCAGCCTCCCCCTGGCCCTCTCCAGGTCCTCCTCCGTGGGCTGGACCAGGAAGCCCCTCTCCCTCAGGATCTCCATCCCCCTCTCCTCCCTCCCCCCCACCACCTGGCTCAGCACCGCCGCGAACCTGAAGGGGACGCGCTGGGGCTTCCTCTCGGGCACCCCCTCCACCTGGGAGAGCTCGTAGATCCTGGCCTTCTGCTCCTCCCTCTTCCCCCCCTCCCCCCCGGAGAAGTAGAGCTCCTCCACCGCGTCGTACTCGTCGTAGAGGTCCAGCAGGGGGAGGCCGGGATCGAAGGACTTGCTCTTCATGGCCTTGCTCCTGAAGATGAAGTACCGGAGGAGCTCCGGCTCCGCTATGGAGAGCCACTGGGAGAGGGTGAAGACCACCCCCCTGGAGGAGGACATGCGCTCCCCCCTCAGGCTCACCCACTCGTAGGGGATGGGGTAGGGGGCCTCCCCCCCGAAGATCCTCTCCACGATGAGCTTCCCCGTCTCGTAGCTCCCACCCCTCACGGCGTGGTCCTTCCCGAAGGGCTCGCAGGTCACCCCCAGCAGCTTCCACCTGGCCGGCCACTCCACCCTCCAGGTGAGCTTCCCCTCCCCCCTGGTGTAGTCGGCCTTGCCCTCGTGCCCGCATCCCCCCACGTAGCTGCACCCCTCGCAGACGTACTTCACGTAGGGGCCGGACCAGTCGTAGGCCCTGGTGGTGGAGATCCTCCCGCAGTTCTCGCACAGGGGATCGTAGGGGAGCCAGTCTTCCGGAAGGGGCTTCTCCCTGTACCGGTTCAGGATCTCCCTGATCTCCCCCGCCCTCTCCAGGGAGAGCCTTATGAGGGGCGCCATCCTCCCGCTCCTGTAGACCTGGCTGCCGAAGAAGACCGTGAGCTTGAGGCCGAAGTCCTTGAAGGAGGAGAGGAAGCCCCTGGAGAAGTAGTCCACGAAGTTCTCGAAGCCCTCCTCCGGGGAGGGGAGGTGGGCGTAGGGCATGCCCAGGTAGCGCTGGTAGGAGGGGGGAAGGGGCCAGGGGACCCGGCGGAGGGGATCGAAGTCGTCGGCGTACCAGAAGGCCTCCGCCTCTCCCCCCCTCTCCTCCACCGCCCTCCTCACCCCGTCCGCGATGAAGACGTCGTTGGAGTGGCCTATGTGGATGTGGCCGGAGATGGAGATGCCGCTGGCTATGACCTGCTTACCCCCCCTGCGCAGGAGCTCCTCCGCCACCTCGTCCACCCAGTGCATCCGCAAGATTTTAGTTAGCCCCTCTAAAATTTACCGTGCCCGGACCCGCGAGGCGCATGAGGGAAATCCCTCCCTCCAGCACGCTGAGGGTCCTCTCCCTGGCCAAGAGGCTGGAGAGGGAGGGGAGGAGGATCCTCCACCTGGAGGTGGGGGAGCCAGACTTCGACACCCCCGAGCACGTGAAGAGGGCGGCCTGGGAGGCCCTGCAGAGGGGGATGACCAAGTACACCCCCTCGGAGGGCCTGCCCGAGCTCAGGGAGGCCGTGGCGGAGAGGGTGGGGGCGGAGAGGGAGAACGTGCTGATCACGCCCGGGGCCAAGCACGCCATCTTCTGCGCCATGGAGGCCATCCTGGATCCCGGGGACGAGGTGATCCTGCCCTCCCCCTGCTGGACCTACGACGGCATCGTGCTGAGCGCGGGGGGGAAGCCCGTCTTCCTGGAGACCAGGATGGAGGAGGGCTTCAGGGTGGATCCGGAGAGGGTGGAGGAGAAGCTCACCCCCAGGACCAGGCTCCTGGTCCTCAACTCCCCCTGCAACCCCACCGGTGCCGTGCTGGAGAGGGAGAACCTGAGGGCCCTGCTGGAGCTGGCCAGGGAGAGGGACCTCTGGATCCTCACGGACGAGATCTACGACAGGCTGGTCTACGAGGGGGAGAGCCCCAGCCTACTCTCCCTCTCCGGCTCCCTGGAGGGGATCGTGTACATCAACGGCTTCTCCAAGACCTACGCCATGACGGGCTGGAGGCTGGGGTATGCCGTGGCCCCCAGGGAGCTGGTGGCGGAGATGAACAAGATCCAGCAGGCCTCCACCTCCTGCGTCCCCGGCTTCGTGCAGGTGGCGGGGCTGGAGGCCCTGAGGGGCCCCCAGGACTTCGTGGAGAGGATGAGGGAGGAGTTCAGGAGGAGGAGGGACTTCCTGGTCAGGGGGCTCTCCTCCCTGGGCCTGAGGTGCCTTCCCCCGAGGGGGGCCTTCTACGCCTTCCCCCGCCTCCCGGAGGGATGGGGGGACTCCACCCGCTTCTGCGAGCTCCTGCTGGAGGAGGCCGGGATAGCCTCCGTGCCGGGGGCGGGCTTCGGGCCCTTCGGGGAGGGCCACGTCAGGTTCAGCTTCGCCTGCTCCCTGGAGGTCCTGCGGGAGACCCTGGAGGGGCTCAGGGGCTTCCTGGAGGCTCATAGGGGCGGGTGAGGAGCTCCCTGATCCTCCTGGCCTTGACCTCCCCTATCCCCCTCACCTCCCTGAGCTCCCCCTCGGAGGCCCTCATCACCCCCTCCACCGTCCCGAAGCGCCTCAGGAGCCTCTCCGCCAGAACGGAGGAGACCCCAGGAAGCCCCTCCACCACGAACCTCTGCTGCAGGGGAAGGGGGAGCCCTCCCCTCTTGGTCCTCAGCCTGGGGGGCCCCACGCCCTCCTTCCTCTCCCTCCTGGCCAGGAGCCAGAGGAGGGTGGCGGTCTGGGAGCCGTCCCTGCTCCTGAGCACCGGAATGCCCAGGTCCATCACCAGGTGGAGGAGGGCCCCCTGCACGGCGTGGGGATGGAGCTTCCCCAGCTCCTCCGGATCCTCCTCCCCCTCCAGGATGAGGAGGGGCCTCTCGTACCTCTCCCTGAGCCTCCTGGCCTGATCCTCCAGCCTCCCGTCCACCACGGACCTGACGAAGTCCCTCACGCTCTTCCTCTCCACCGCCACCCTCTCGCTGAGCACGAAGTCCCCCACCTCCAGCCTACCCACCTCCAGCTCCACCCCCCTCTCCCTCAGCCCCCTCTCCACCGCTCCCCCGAGCTCCTGGCAGTCCACCAGGATCCTCAGCCCTCCCTCCCTCCGAAGAACCCCTCCAGCCTTTCCCGTATTCTCCCCTCCTCCACCCTCTCCATCCTCTCCTCCATCCATCCCGGAAGGCTTTTCCTCACGAAGGGGGAGGCCACCCTCTCGTCCAGGAACACGATGGCCGCGCGGTCGGAGAGGAGCCTGTGGGCCCTGCCCGCGGCCTGGGCCAGCCTGCGGTGGGCGGGGAGGTAGTACCCGTACCTCCTCCCCAGCCCGGGGAACTGGGCCTCCCAGTACTCCACCGTCCTCTCCAGGCGCCCGCTGGGAGGGGCGTAGGGTATCCCCACCGCCACCACCGAGTCCATCTGGTGCCCCGGGAAATCTCCCCCCTCCGCGTTCCTCCCGCCCATCACCCCCAGCAGGACCGCTCCCCCCCTCTCCGCCCAGGACTTGAACTCCCTTATCCTCCTGTCGTTCTCCTCCGAGGAGCTCTCCCTCTCCTCCACCAGGAGGGGCTTGGTGAGGGCCTCCCGGAGGCCGGCCTCCAGGAGA
>QNVD01000297.1 GCA_004347925.1 Hadesarchaea archaeon | reverse complement strand
CCTCCCCCCCGAGGGCCCCGCCCCCCCCTTCCTTCCCCTGTAGATCCCCCTGCTCCTGGCCCCCAGGGAGAGGAGGGAGAGCTCCAGGGATCTGAGCCCTTCCATTTTTCCCCTTCTTTCCTCCCAAAACTTATACCTGCGCCTAAACGAGTGGTGACTCATCCGGTACCTTGAGCTGGGTCGTGCAAGGCTGGAGCCTTCCCGCAGCAGGGTTCAATCACCGTAACTCGCGATTGAAATGTGCGGGCCGGGAGGATGCGGGTGCTGGCACGAATACCCGGAGCGCGGATGGATACAGTTCCTGATAATGCGGGTTCTCTACGAAAAGCCGATGCACGGCTACCAGCTTCTGGAAGAAATCGAGAGCAGAAGCCAAGGATGCCACAGGCTCGAGCCCGGCTCGATTTACACCCTCCTGAGGAGAATGGAGGAGCGCGGGCTGCTGGAGTCGAGATGGGAAAAGGTCCGGGGTGGACCGAGAAGGCGCGTTTACAGGCTGACCGGCAAGGGTGTGGAAGCCCTAAGATCGGGGCTGACCTCCATAGTCAAGCGCCGGAAACTGTTTGAGGACCTGGTAAACTTCTATCGTGAAAAATTTGAAAAACAGGTGGGGGACGAAAAGGCGGGTGAGGTTTCGGGCGAGGGACCCCCTCGGAGGTCCTAGGTATGGAGCACGCCATCACGGTTCAGGAATTGACCAAGCGCTATGAGGACGTAACGGCAGTGGACCACGTAAGCTTCGAGGTTGGAAAGGGCGAAATTTTCGGTTTTTTAGGCCCCAACGGAGCCGGCAAAACCACGACCATCAAAATCCTAACGGGCTTGATGAAGCCCGACGGGGGGAAGACCTTCGTGGCCGGCTATGATGTTTTGAAGGATCCCATCGGGGCCAAGCAGCACATCGGGGTTGTTCCCGAAGCTTCAAACGCCTATGTGGATCTCACCGCATGGGAAAACCTGGTCTTGATAGGCAGGCTTTACGGTGTGCCCGCACGGAAACTGAGGGAAAGCTGCACTAGCCTACTGAAGGAGTTCGGGCTGTACGAGGTGAGGGACAAACTGGTCAGGGGCTTCTCCAAGGGTATGAAGCAGAAGCTCCTCCTCTGTATGGCCCTGGTCCACGATCCTGAGGTGCTTTTCCTGGACGAGCCGACCTCGGGGCTAGATGTTGAAAGCTCAAGGCTCCTGCGTGAAAAAAATAATTCAATACAACGGAAGGGGGAAAACGGTTTTCCTCTCCACCCACAACATGGAGGAAGCAAACCAGCTGTGCCACCGAATAGCCATAATAAACCACGGTCGAATAGCGGCCATAGACACCCCGGAAAACCTCAGAGCCCAGAGCATGGAGCTCCAGTACCTCGAAGTGACCTTCAGCAAACCCCCAGATCCGCGGGAGCTTGAAAATCCTGGCGTCGCCAGGGTGGTGCCTGCGGGGAACCGAATGCGCCTTTACACGGCTGACCCCTCAGCGGTGATCGAGTTCCTGGTGGAGTACGCCAAGGAGAAAAGAATCCGCATTTTGAGCCTAAACACCATGCCGCCTTCTCTGGAAGAGGTGTTCCTGAAACTCATAAGGGGAAAGGGGCGGCTACCCCATGAGCAGCCTCGCGGAACAGGCCAGGCGCTCCCTGGTCATAACCCGGAAGAACGTTAAAATCTACTACTCCAAGGGGCCCGTGATAGTTTTCGGGCTCGTCTTCCCCCTGTTCCTGGCTTTAGCCTATGTCATGGGGCGGAACATAACCCTGAAAGAGGTTTTGCCCGGACTGGTCGGCATGACGGCGTTTTTCACCGCCACCGCCGTTGGGCCCTCGATCGTTCCCTGGGAAACCCGCTCCAGGACGCTGGAGAGGCTCCTCTGCTGCCCGGTGGCCCTGTGGACCATAGTGGTGGGAGATATGCTTTCCTCCTTCCTGTTCGGGCTCTTGATCTCCGATCCCGCTGGTGCTGACCCTGGCCCTGGGCATCGAACTGTTAAGCTTTGCCGTGCTGCTCCTCGGCCTGATCCTCGCGAACCTGTGTTTTGCCGCTCTGAGCGTGCTGCTTTCGGCCTATCCGCCAACGGATGTGCCGGCAACCACCATGATGCTCTCCTCCCTGGTCAAATTTCCGCTGGTTTTCATGAGCGGAGTCTTCATACCGATAGAACAGCTGCCCCCGTGGGGAGCGATGATCGCCTCCCTGTCTCCCCTTTCCTACTTCACGGATATGGTCAGGCGGCTCTTCTTGGGCGAGGGCTTCTACCCGCTGGCCTTGGACTTCTTAGCCCTCCTGGCCTTCACGGCGGCCTTTACTTGGGCGGCGATAAGGCTGCACGAGAGAACCCTCGGTAAGAGGTTAAGTTAGGGATGTTTCTGCCGTCCCCCCGCTGGGAAAACGGGGGGCAGCCTGCTCAGGAGGGGTACCCTCCGGCGCAGGACCCCGAAGAGGGAGAGGGAGAGGAGGGCGAAGAGGCATCCCGCGGCCAGGTCCTGCCAGTAGTGCTCCCCCAGGTAGAGGGTGGAGAACATCAGGAGGACCCAGCTCACCCCCCAGACCAGGGATACCTTCCTGCCGTGCCTCCGGGCGAAGGAGAAGGCCAGCAGACCGTTGGCCGCGTGCAGGCTGGGGAAGGCCCCCCAGGGGAAGGCGTTGGCCCTCTCCGTCAGGCCGAACAGCTCCTCCCTGATGTCCCTGACCTCCTCCAGGGCCAGCCTGGGGGGGGAGACGGGGAAGAGGAGCCAGGCGGTGAAGCCCAGCAGCTGGCAGATCAGGAAGACCCAGAAGTACTCCCTGAAGGAGCGGGCGTCCCCCAGGAAGAGGAGGAGGAGGGCCGTCCCGTAGATGAGGAAGAGGTAGCCGAAGGAGTAGACGGCCACCCAGAACCTGTCCTGGAGCCAGCCGGAGAGGTGATCCTGGAGGAAGAGCACCTCCTCCCCCCCGAAGGAGTGGGGGGAGGAGGGAGCGGGGAAGGCCCTGGGGAGGGTGTCGAGCGCCAGCGTGAGGAGGAGGAAGAGGGCCAGCGGGGGGAGGAGGTCCCTCACCCTCCTCCGCATCTGACCCCTCCCAGCAGAAGCCTCTCCCTCTGGGCGTACCTCCCCTCCATCTCCCTCACCAGGGACTCGAACTCCTCCGCGGGCACCGCCCCAGCCTCCACCAGCGCCCTGGCCAGCTCCCTGGCCTGGACCACCTCGGCCAGCTCCCTGTCGCACGTCCTCCCGAAGGTGGGGGCCCTGCAGTTCTCCCCCACCCTGAGCCCGAAGTACCTGACGGTCTCGGGGGAGGCCGGCCTCCCCTCCAGGGTGCTGGAGGCCTCCCGGGTGGAGCCGCAGGGGGACTCCCTGAGGAGCCTCAGCCTCACGAGCTTTCCTCCCCTCACCTCCAGCTCGAACCTGGGTTTGCCGAAGAAGCGGGCGAACTCGTCGAAGGCCCTCACGCCGGTGTTCCCCTCCAGGGAGCAGAGGGTGGGCGGGGCCAGCACCAGCGGGTTCCTCTCCCTGGCTTGGCGCAGGAAGCCCTCCCCGAAGCTCACCCCCAGCAGGGTGGGTACGCCCTTGGAGGCCACCTCCAGGGCCACGTCGGGGTGCCTGACGTAGGAGAGGTAGAGGTCGCAGGGGGGGAGCTCCAGCTGGACCTCGTCCAGGATCTGGGAGGAGGGGTAGTCCACCAGGATCCACTCCACCCCGAACCTCTCCTTCAGCCTCTCCCTGGCCCTCTCCCCGTACTTCCCGTCCGAGACGATCCCCACCCTCACCCTCTCAGCCCCCGAAGACCCTCCTGAGCTTACCCGCCAGCTCCTCGGGAAGGGTCTCCACCACGGGCTCGTACTGGAACCTCTCCATGAACCCGCTGTCGCTGGTGTAGAGGGGGCGCAGGGATGGGCGGGAGATTACCCTCAGGCTCAGCCTGTGGTACCTCCTTCCGCTCCCGTCCTCCGGGCCCGAGAAGGAGGTGAGGTTGAAGGTCTCCACCCCCAGCTCCTCGTACCCCCTCAGCACCCTGGAGAGCCCCTCTGCAAGCTCCCTCACCCCCTCCTCCCCCACCTCCCCGAAGCAGGAGGCCTCCCTGAAGACGGCCCAGACCTCGTTCTGCCCCTGGGGGGCGAAGGGGGCCAGCCAGCATACCTCCTCCCCCTCCCCTATCCACCTCTCCCCCCTCTCCCTCTCCTCCCTCAGGAGCTCCAGCCAGAAGTTCCTCCCCCTCCTCCTCCTGTAGTCCCTCCCCGCCCTGAGGGTCTCCTCCAGCCAGAAGGTGGGGGTGCGGTCCATCAGGAGCTGGAAGTGGGGGTGGACGATGCTGGCGGCCGCGGGGGGGAGGTGGTTCCAGTTGAGCATCCCGTACCCCACCGAGGGATCCAGCCCCCTCACCCTCCTGAAGTACTCCAGGGAGAGGCCCACCGCCTCCCCGAGCCTGCCGGGGTGGAACTCCCGCAGGGGGAGGAGGTGCTCCCTGCTAAGGACCACCACGGCGTGGAACTCCGCGAAGGGGAAGAGGTTGGGGAAGAGCACCGCCTCCCCCCTCCTCATCCTCTCCTCCCCGAACTCGGGGGGGAGCTTGGGGGTGGAGCGATCCAGGTTCTCCGGGCAGAAGAAGCATCCCCTCCTCGACTCCTCCAGGAGCCCGGACGGGTGACCCCCCACCGCCTGCCTCACCCTCCTGGCCCTCTCCAGGTTGATCCTGCTCCACCTCCCCGTGAGGGGATCCCTCCTGAACTCCACCCTCTGAACCACGGGGGCGAACCCCTGCAGGGGGCTCAGGAACCTGGCCTCCCTCACCTCCCTCCTGAAGAGCATCGAACCAATATTAAGGGGGAGGAAATATAGGTGGTGGCATGGGTAGGGGACCCCTTCCAAGGTTCACGGAGGTTCACGTGAGGGCGGCTCTGGAGCTCATCCACCGGAGGGGGAGGGTGGGAAGGCCGGAGCTGGGGAGGAAGCTGGGGCTGGGGGAGGGGAGCGCCAGGAGCCTCCTCAGGCTCCTGAGGAGGAGGGGGCTGGTGAGGCCCTCCAGGGGAGGGCACGTCCTGACGGAGAAGGGGAGGGAGGTGATGGGGGAGCCCCTGCAGCTGGTCAGGCTGAACTGCGGGAAGCTCACGGTGGGGAAGGTGGACGTGGCCGTGCTGGTGAGGGGGGCCGCCGAGAAGGTGAGGGGAGGGGTGGAGGAGAGGGACGAGGCCATCAAGGTGGGGGCGAAGGGCGCCACCGTCCTGGTCTTCAGGGAGGGGGGCCTGAGGTTCCCTGACAGCGGGAGGAGGGTGGG
>QNVD01000296.1 GCA_004347925.1 Hadesarchaea archaeon | reverse complement strand
CCACCTCGCTCTCCACCTTCTCCCTCCACCCTCCGCTCTCCACCACCACCCCCCTCACCCTCCCCCCTTCCTGCAGGAACTCCTTCACGGGGCTTCCAAGCCATATCTCGGCCCCGGCCTCCGCGGCCTCCGCCGCCAGGAGCTTGTCAAGCACCTGCCTGTCCACCACCCTCCCCCCCGCCGGAAGGGTGAGGTCCTCACCCGCGGCGTGCAGGTGGAGGGAGTCCACCTTCGAAACCGAGGCCTCCCTGAACCCCAACCTCAGGAACCCCTCGGACACCCAGACGGGCGCCTTGGTGGGACCCCCTATCTGAGGCTGCAGTTCTAGGAGCAGGACCTTTCCCCCCTCCTTCGCGGCCCTCCTGGCCGCCGAGCACCCGGCCGGACCGGCCCCCACCACCACCACGTCGTAGCGCTCCACCAGCCCCCTTTTCTCCGGACCCTTTTATAAAAAGGAAACAAAACTCCACTCTTAGTAGAGGGGAAGCCGGAGCGGCTGAAATGAGATTCCTTACCGATGGGATGCTGGGGAAGCTGACGAGGTGGCTCCGCATGGCGGGACACGATGTGGTCTACGTGGGGGAGCTGGAGATTCCGGGGGAGAAGCAGGACCCCTATCTTCTGGAGAGGGCCAAGAGGGAGCGTCGGGTCCTTCTCACCAGAGACGTGGAGCTCTACCGCAGGGCCGGCAAGGGGGGAGTGAGGTGCCTGCTGATACGAGGAAGCAGCCTCCCCTCCCAGCTCCGGGAAATCTCACACGAATGCCGGCTGAGGATAGAGATAAATCCGGAGAAATCAAGGTGCCCGGTGTGCAACGGGGAGCTGAGGAGGAAGAAAAAGGAGGAGGTCAAGGATCTGCTTCCCCCCGGGGTGCTGAGGGGCAGGAGGACCTTCTGGGAATGCTCGGAGTGCGGCAAGGTCTACTGGCGGGGAAGCCACTGGGAAAACATCCTGAAAACCGTGGAGGAAGTGGGGAGGTGAGATCCTGAGACCCCTCACGCTTGAGGAGGGCACTTTCCTGGTGAGGCTCGCCAGGAGGGGAATAGAGAAGTACCTGCTGGAGGGAAGGCTGCTGGAGGAGGAGGCACCCGAAGAGCTGAGGAAGCCCAGGGGAGTCTTCGTGACCCTCCTCAAGGGGGAAGAGCTCCGCGGATGCATAGGCTTTCCCTTCCCCACCTTCCCCCTGGCGGAGGCCACGGTCAAGGCGGCCATCTCCTCGGCCTTCTCCGACCCCAGGTTTCCCCCCCTGGAGAGGGAGGAGATGAAGGAGGTTAGGGTGGAGGTGAGCGTGCTGAGCCCTCCCGAGCCCATCAGGGTGAAGGACCCCAAGGAGTACCCCCAGCACGTGAAGGTGGGGAGGGATGGGCTCATCGTGGAATGGAGGGGTTTCTCCGGGCTCCTCCTCCCCCAGGTGGCGGTGGAGTGGAACTGGGATCCCCAGGAGTTCCTCTCCCAGACCTGCATGAAGGCCGGGCTGGGGGCGGACTGCTGGCTCAGGAGAGATGTGAAGATAAGCAGGTTCACCGCCCAGATCTTTTCCGAGGTGGAGCCAGGGGGGAGGGTGGAGGAGCGCCAGCTTCTTTAGCGCTCAGAGAAAATCCAGGATCAGATCCTCCCTCTCCGCACCCAGACGGCGCAGCAGGGTGAGCTGCCACTCCACCGCCCCCACCTCCTCGGGGTGGTGAGCATCCGTCCCCACGCTCAGCTTCACCCCCCTCCTCAGGCACTCCTGCAGGAACTCCCTGTCTGGGGCCCGGTACTTGGAATTGAGCTCCACCGCCACCTCCGCCTCCGCCAGCTCCTCGACGAACTCCTCCAGCTCCTCCCTGGCAATCCAGGGGAGGAGGGACTTGTTGTAGTAGAGGGGATGAACCAGGATCCTGAAGGCGCGGGACCGCAGGGCCTCCCTCACCGCCCTCAGATACTCCCCGGCCTGAGCCCTGCACTCCTTGGAGTTGAGGTAATGGACCCCGGCCGTGACCAAATCCAGCTGCCTGAGGATCTTCTCCTCCAGGTCGAGGGTCCCGTCGGGGCTTATGTTGCTCTCCACCCCTCCCAGAATCCTGAACCCGCTCTCCTCACGCATCCTTCTCACCTCCTCGGAGAGCTGCAAGAGCTTGGGAGAATCCGCACCCACGCTCAGACCGGGACCATGGTCGGTGAGGGCCACCGCCTCCAGACCCCTCGTGAGAGCCGTCTCCAGAACCAGCTCGGGGGAGGAGGAACCGTCGGAGTAGAGCGTGTGGACATGGAAGTCGAACTTGGGCACCATCAAAGAAAAAGGAGGGGGAGACCGTTTATTCTTACCGCAGGACCCCTTCTGGGGAGGGATAGAAGGATGCTACCTCCAGAAGAACCTCCTCTTCTTCGCGGCCCTCCTCTTCCTCCTGCTGCGCTTCCTCCTGGGCCTTCTCCTGACCCTTTTCCTCGGTTTCCTCCTCGCCCCTATCAGGGAAGCTGGGATCCGCGAAAGGTTCTTCTCTATGGCGGAGTAGACCGCCTCGCTGGCCAGCTTCAAAACCTCCCTGGGAACCCCGCCCGAGAGCCTGTGGATCCTCCTGAGGCTGGCGGGGGTGAAGGGCAGGAGAGAATTCCCCCTGGGCTGGCTCTCCCCCCTGGCCCAGGCCATGCGCAGGAGGATCAGCTCCTGAACCT
Source organism: Hadesarchaea archaeon (assembly GCA_004347925.1). GTDB lineage: Archaea > Hadarchaeota > Hadarchaeia > Hadarchaeales > WYZ-LMO6 > WYZ-LMO6. The sequence goes on along the minus strand of QNVD01000296.1, from coordinate 2,598 downwards.
CCTCTAGGGAGAGGGGCTTCATCTCCAGCATGTACCTCTTCCTGCTCAGCAGGGAGGGCACGTGCTCCTGCAGGTATGCCAGGATCTGATCCTTCCTGCCATTCAGGACCCAGCTGATGTTCCTCAAATCTGCCAGGGCCCTTATCATCTCCGCCACCTTCACATCCAGCTCGGGAAACTCGTCCACGAAAACCACCAGCTTGCTCTCGGGATAGCTCTGGTGCCACCGGTAGAACTTCTCAAACTCCTCGGTGAGGTCACCCCCCGCTTCCATCTCCAGCCTGCTGAGGAGAACCCTCAGCATCTGCTCGGGGGTCTGGATGGACTGGGCCGGGATGAAAACGGTGAGGAGATTCGGATCCCTCAGGGGAAGCACCTCGGAGAGGTACCTACAAAGCGTGGTCTTTCCCATCCCCAGATCCGAGACCACGAAGGTCACGAGATCCCCCTCCCTTATCAGGTCCACCAGCTTCATGACCTCCTCCGTCTGGTGGGGCACCATGAGCTTGGGATGGGGGAGGGGATCCGTCTGGGAGAAGGGAAGAAACTTCCACCCCCACCTCCTAAAAAAGGCGGCCTTCCTCCGCTCAAAGGAGTCTATGCCGAAGTCCTCCAGCCCCCCCTTCCTTCCCGTCCTCACAGCTTGCATCTGATCCTCACCCGGTAAATCCCCCTCTCCGGCTTCTCGAGCATGCCGTGCTGGATCATCCTCTCCAGGTACTCCTTAACCTCGCCGCTGGGAAGCATCACCCTGTCCACCAGCTCTTCCAGTTTGAACTCCCTCGCGTTGGAGAGAAAGGAAAGGATCCGGGCCAACCTCACGCGTTCGGAGGGGTTTTCAACCCCCAGTCTCTCGTAGATCTCAAACCTGGAGAGCTCCATCCCCTCCGCAGCTTCCTGGGGCGGGGGTGGCTCCTGGCTCTGCGCCTTCTCCCCCTCTTTGAGGGAGAGAAGGGCCTTTTCGAACTCCTCCTTGAGCCTCCCCACGTAGCCCCAGAAGGCTTCGGGGTCCTTTTCCTTCAGAACCTGGAGGAGCTTCATGAGGGTTTCGTCCTTGGGCACCGCCTCCCCCCTGTTGTACTTGTAAACCGTTTTGGAGTTCACCCCTATGGAGCTGGAAACCGGCCGGATCCCCATCTTCCTCACCATCTCCCTTACCATCTCCACCCGCATCTCCGACGGAACGAACCCGGCTATCTTCAAGTTGACGGCCTCCGGCCTACTCCGTAGGACGAAAGCCTACGCCTCCGTAGGTTTTTATCCCACACCCGTAGGCCTCCTTCCTACTTTTTGTAGGCTTTTTTTCCTACAAAAGTAGGCTTTCGGCCTACCCTAAAAAGCTTCCCCCGCTCCCTCCCCACCCCGCCCGAGAGGAGGGGAGGGGGATCGGATGCCCCTCCCCTCTTCTCCCCACAACTCCTCTCGTTTCCAAAAAATGGAAACATTATTAGGAAGAAGGAGGAATCCTTTTTGGGAACCAACATGGCCCCAAGGAACAGAGATTGGGGAAAAAAGAGCCTAGAAAATCTCCCTTTAGCCAAATTTCTCCTTGAAAAATCCTTTCTTGACGAAAAAACCCTTCAAATTCTTCTTCTCTATTACTCGGAAAGGGCCAGAAGCTTCGAGGAGATCGCCAGGAAAATGGGCATGGGGAGGTCGGGGGTCTGGAAAAGGTGGAGGAGGGGGGTGGAGAGCCTGAGGCGGGCCTTCTACACGCTGGAGCTGGCGCTCTACCTGGGCCTGCTGGAGGAGGAAACGGCGGAGCTGGTGCTGGAAGACCTCAGCGACTACCTGGATCTGCGGAAGGGGAGGAAAACGCCGGAGGAGGTACGCGAAAACCTGCAGAGGAGGATGCTCCAGGCCCTGAGGGGGGAGGGGGGAAAAGGTATTTAACAGGGGGAAGAGAGTTTTTCAAAAACAGCAGGAGGCAAAACAATGGCAGAAAACCAAAAGAAAAACGCCGCTGACAATGCTGTGTTCGTGGGGACCAAGCCGGTGATGAACTACGTGCTGGCGGCCATCACGCAGTTCAACCAGGGAGGCAAGGAAGTGGTGCTGAAGGCCAGGGGAAAAGCCATAAGCAGGGCCGTGGACGTGGCGGAGATCCTGAGGAACCGCTTTATCCAGGGCCTGGTCCCCAAGAGCATTAGCATCGGAACGGAAGAACTCCAGACCGAAAGCGGCGAAAAAATCAACGTATCTACCATAGAGATAGTTCTCGGAAAGAGCTGAAAGGCTTTTTCCGAGATCTTTTTTTCTTTTTTTCCTCCGGCTTTTTTACCCCCGGGGCATAAAGGTTTGGTATGGGGCCCTACGATCTGGGTGGCTGGAGAAGAACCCACTTCACCTCCCAGATTACCCCCGAGCTGGAGGGAAGGGAGGTGGTGCTGATGGGGTACGTGGGGGCCCTCCGGGACCTGGGGGGGCTGAGGTTCCTCACCCTGCACGACCGGGAGGGTTTCGTTCAGGTGACCGCTCCTCGAGCCAAGGTCAGCGAGGAGGTTTTCAGGGAAATGGGCCAGCTTTCCCCCCAGTCCTGCGTGGCGGTCAAGGGGAGGGTGGTCCTGGCCAGGCAGGCCCCGGGTGGGGTGGAGGTCA
>QNVD01000295.1 GCA_004347925.1 Hadesarchaea archaeon | reverse complement strand
GTTCAAGGAGGTCACGGAGAGCCTTCCGGAAGTGGTGGAGGGGGTGAGGGGGCTGGGGGTCAGGGGGGCCATCCTGGACGGGGAGGTGGTGGCGGTGGAGGGGGAGAGGCCCCTCCCCTTCCAGTACCTCCTCCGCAGGTTCAGGAGGGAGAGGGGGGTGGAGAGGGCGAGGGGGGAGGTGCCCGTGAGGCTCTACCTCTTCGACCTCCTCTACCTGGACGGGGAGCCCCTGCTGGACCTCCCCTACTCCGAGAGGAGGGTGAGGCTGGAGGGGCTCTGCCCCGAGCTCCTAACGGAGAGGATCGTGACCTCCAGTGCCCAGGAGGCGGAGGGGTTCCTGAGGAGGGCCAGGGAGGGGGGCCACGAGGGGGTGGTGGCCAAGAGGCTGGACGGCCCCTACCTTCCCGGAGCCAGGGAGAAGCTCTGGCTGAAGATCAAGCCCGTGCCGGGGACCCTGGACCTGGTGATCGTGGGGGCGGAGTGGGGGCACGGGAGGAGGGCCAGGTACCTCTCCGACTACTACCTGGCCGCCCTGGACGAGCAGAGGGGGAAGTTCGAGGTGGTGGGGAAGACCTTCAAGGGGCTGACGGACAGGGAGCTGGAGGAGATGACGGGGAGGCTCCTCTCCCTTCAGGTCTCCTCGGAGGGGAGGAGGGTCTGGGTGAAGCCCGAGGTGGTGGTGGAGGTGGCCTACAGCGAGATCCAGAGGAGCCCGAAGTACCCCTGCGGCATGGCCCTCAGGCTGGCCAGAATCGTCAGGATAAGGGAGGACAAGAGGCCAGGGGAGGCGAGCACGCTGGCGGAGGTCAGGGAGATCTTCGAGGGGCAGGGGAGGGGCCGATGAGGCTGAGGATTCCCGAGCCCGTCTCCGCCGGCATCATCCTGTCCTACCGGTGCAGCGGGGAGTGCAGGCACTGCATGTACGCCTGCTCCCCGGGCTGGAGGGAGGGGCGGCTTCCGGAGGGCAGGCTGGGGAGGATGCTGGAGGGCCTCCGGGGCAGGCTAGTGGGGGCCCCGGGAGGGGGGATAGGCATCAACTACGGCCTCCACCTCACCGGAGGGGAGCCCTTCCTCAACTTCGGGCTCCTGCTGAGGGCGGTGAGGAGGGCGGCGGGGATGGGCCTTCCCTCCACCTTCGTGGAGACCAACTCCTTCTGGTGCACGGACGAGGAGACCACCAGGGAGAGGCTCCTCCAGCTGAGGGAGGCCGGGCTCCGGGGGCTGCTGGTGAGCGTGAACCCCTTCGTGGTGGAGCACGTGCCCTTCGAGAGGGTGGAGAGGGCGGTGCGCGTGGGCTCGGAGGTCTTCGGGGAGAACGTCCTGGTCTACCAGCCCTTCTTCTACCACCTCTTCAGGAGGCTGGGCCTCCGCGGCACCCTCTCCTTCGAGAGGTACCTGGAGCTCTTCGGATCCCGCAGCCTCCTGCACGCCGAGCTGCTCCCCATGGGAAGGGCCGTGTACAGGCTGGAGGGGGTGCTGGGGGAGCTCTACGGGAGGAGGAGGGCGGAGGACTTCTTCGGGGAGTCCTGCCTCCGGGAGCTCACCAGGCCCTGGCACGTCCACCTGGACTGCCTGGGGAACTACGTGGCGGGGTACTGCGGGGCCTCTCCCTGGGGGAGGCGGAGGACCTGGAGGGGATCCTCTCCGGGGTGGACCTGGAGGAGAGGCCCGTCCTGGGAGCCCTGGTGAGGGACCTGAGGCTCCTGTACGAGCTGGCGGTGGAGCTGGGCTACAGGGAAAGGGAGGGGGATTACGTCTCCAAGTGCCACCTCTGCCTGGACCTGAGGAGGCACCTGGCGGAGACTGGGCAGTTCAGGGAGCTGAGCCCCCGGGAGTTCTACGAGCACCTGTAGCCCCCCAAAACGATGCCGTTCTCACCGGAATGGTTCGGATCCCCTAGACCAGCAGAACGGAGAAGACCCCCGTGAGGAAGATCCCGTCGAAGGTGCCCGCCCCTCCTATGCTCACCACCGGCGCCCCCAGCCCCTCCACCTTCCGCAGGTTCAGCAGGTCGGCCCCTAGGAGCGTCCCCAGCGTCCCGGACAGGTAGGCCAGGGGGGCGGCGCTCCCCCCTCCCAGGAGGAGAGCCACCAGGGCGGAGAAGAGGGGAGGGAGGAGGGCGGGCATCACGATCCCCACCCCCCTGACGGGCCTGGCCAGCCTCCAGCAGAAGAGGGTTACCAGCAGGACGCCCAGGGGGATCCTCCAGGTGAGCTGGGAGCCGAACCTGAGCAGGAGGAAGCCGCAGAGGAGGAGGGGGATCACCGCCCCTCCCAGGTTCACCGCCACCACCACCCTCCTCTCCTCCCTCCCCGTCACCAGCACGGGGTAGAGGAAGCCGTAGATCCCCCTCACCTCCACCCTCACCACCTCCTCCTCCCTCCTCAGGGTCCTCACCGGAAGGTTGACCGCGCTCCCCAGCAGGGAGAGGAGGAGGAGCTGCAGGGCCAGGAAGGGGGGAAGGCCCAGCCTCCTGAAGGCCTCACCCATCAGGAGGGGGAAGAGGAGGGCCAGGAGGACCAGGAGGAGGAAGAGGGGAAGGGCGAGGGGGAGGTAGAGGAGCCTCCTCAAACCTTCACCCGAAGAGCTCCCGGTACCCCGCCTTCTCCGCGTCCTGGGTGAAGAGCCTGACGCCCTCCTCGGTCTTGGGGTGCCTGAGCATGGCCTTGAGCACCTGGAAGGGGACCGTGGCTATGTCCGCCCCCGCCTCCGCCACCTCCCTCACCTGCCTGGGGTGCCGTAGGCTGGAGGCTATCACCTTCGTCCTGAACCTGTAATACCTCAGGATCTTCACCGTGCTCCTGACCAGCTCCACCCCGCTGAGGATCCCCTGGTTCCCCCCGGGATCCGCCAGCGCCCTCACCTCCGCGTCCTGGTACAGCTCCCCCAGCCCTCCCCCCCTCCCCGCGATCTCCTCCAGCCTCCTCTCGGCCAGCCTCCTGAGGAGGGAGAAGTCGAAGTAGTCGTACTTCCCGAAGGGTATGCCCAGCCTGCTCCTCACCAGGTCGTCTATCCTGCCCGCGAAGGGGCTCACGTACCTCGCCCCCGCCTTGGCCGCCAGCAGGGCCTGCTCGGGTGTCATCACCAGGGTGGCGTTGGTGGGGATCCTGAGCCTGGCCAGCTCCCTGAGGGCCTTTATCCCCTCCTCCTCCCCCCCCTCCCCCGTGGAGGTGCAGACCGGGATCTTGATCACCACGTTCCTGGCCACGGGGTTGAACTTCCTGTGGAGGATCCTGGCCTCCTCCACCATCTCCTCCGCCTTCAGCCCCATCACCTCCAGGCTCACGGGCCTTCCCTTACCCGCCAGCCTGCAGATCTCCCTCACGTGCTCCTCAAGGGATCTGGAGCCCTCCCCCTCCACGGCCGCCCTCAGGAGGGAGGGGTTGGTGGTTATCCCGTCCACCACCCCCCAGCCCATGGCCTCCCTTATCTCGGAGAGCTTGGCGGTGTCCACGAAGAGCTGCATCCTTCCCCTCTCTCCCGGCCCATATTTATCCGCCACGGTGGGGGAAACCGGGCCGAGCGGGGCTGAGAGGCATTTGGACCGGTGTCCCCCGCCCCCTCCTGTCACTGCCTTCGGGCTCTACCAGGATCTGCAGTGCAGGCGTGATGCAGGATTGTAGCTGAACACCAAGACCCAGGAGCCTCCCGGCGATGATGTTCCCTCCCAGCAGGATTCTCCTGCAAACGTGTTGCCTCCATCTCCGCGGTGCGTACCGTCCTCCGACTCAAACCTCCTCATACACGTCCAGGAACTTCCTGTACCACCCCTCGAAGACCTCGGGAGTGACCAGGTGGAACTCCACCCCCACCAGCCTCTCCCCCAGCTTTTCCTCCACCCTCTCCACGGTCTCCCCGTACCTCACCTCCCCGGCTCTCCTGCTCACCACCAGCACGTCCAGATCGCTCAGGGGAGAGTAGTTCCCCCTCACCACGCTCCCGAAGATGATGACCCTCACCCCCCCGTCCCCCAGCACCTCCCTGAAGGCCTCCTTCAACCTCCTCCCGTACTCCCTGTAGTTCCTGAAGATCTCCTCCTTCCTCTGCACTATCCTGAGGAGAACGGTGCTGAACCTCATCCCCAGCCCTCGAAAACCCTCCTGACGAAGCCCAGCAGCTCCTCCACCTCCTCCCTCCCGTACTGGAAGGGCAGATACCTCGCCCCTATGTAGGCCCTTTCCAGCTCCCTCACGAACCTCCTGTTCTCCCCCAGGAACCTGGATAGTTCGGGTTCGATTTCCCCTATCTCCTCCACGAGGGCGGAGAGGGAATGGGTTTTGGAGAAGTATCCCACCTTCTCGGACAGCCTGTACTTGAGGAGCAGCTGGAGGGCCTGCTCGAGGTGAAAGGCGGCGAGGTCGAAGAACTCCTTCCTCACGTCGTCCTCGGCCTCCCTCAGGAACCTTCTGGCCCTCTCCAGGAGCTCTCTCATCGCCAAAAGATGGAAGGAGGCCCATATAATGGTACCAGAATCTACCGAGGCCTGCGTCAAACCCTCCATCCCAGGGAGAAGAGGAGCTCCCTGAGGCCCTCCTCCAGCGTGACCCTGGCCTCGAAGCCCAGCACCTCCCTGGCCCTCCTCACGTCCGCCACGCTCCTCCTCACGTCCCCCATCCTGGGCTCCGCGTGCACGGGCTCCACCTTTTTCCCCGTGAGCCTCAGCAGCAGGCGGCAGAGCTCCAGGATGCTGGTCTCCCTTCCCGTCCCCACGTTCACCACCCTTCCCGGTGCCTTCGGGGAGGTTAGGGCCAGGAGGTTGGCCCTGGCCACGTCCCTCACGTAAACGAAGTCCCTGGTCTGCCTCCCGTCCCCGTGGATGATGGGCGGCAGGTCCCTCCCCAGGCGCTCCAGGAACCTCACGATCACCCCCGCGTACTCCCCTCCCCCCTGCCTAGGGCCGTAGACGTTGAAGTACCTCAGGCAGACCGTCTCCAGCCCCCTCTCCCTGAAGAACCTCAGGCACTCCCCCTCCGCCTCCAGCTTGGAGAGGGCATAGGGGGAGAGGGGGGAGGGAGGGGTCTCCTCGTCCACCGGAAGGCGCCCGGGGTTCCCGTATACGGCGCAGGATGAGGCGTAGACGAACCTCCTCACCCCCTCCCTGGCGCAGGCCTCCAGCAGCAGGCGCGTCCCCATCACGTTCACCTCCCTGGTGAGCTCCGGCCTCTCGAAGGAGAGGGGGACGCTTATCTGGGCGGCCTCGTGGATCACCGCCTCCACCCCCTCCACCGCCCTACCCAAGGCCTCCGGATCCAGAATGTCCCCCCTCAGGAAGGTGAAACCCGGCCTTCCCAGGTGGGCCCCCAGGTTCTCCTCCCTCCCG
>QNVD01000294.1 GCA_004347925.1 Hadesarchaea archaeon | reverse complement strand
GTATCACCTCCTTCCGGTTTTCACCCCCCTGCCCCGCCAGCCCAATACTACTGGTTACAGGGCATATATATAGCAAAAGCTAAGAAAAATGACTTAACTTCTTGGTAAAGACTCCATATAACCGCGATGAGTTCAGACCGGCAAGGGCTTGAGAGCAGCTGGCCTGAAAAGGCTAGTCCGAAGATACCGCTAAATTCGATTCAGTACTTACAGTTCCCCCTTGTTGGCTTTCGCCACGAAATCTTCCAAAGTGAGGATCTTAACCTTCTCCGTGTTTTTGAGATACCTATCGAGCCCACCGCTGACATAGAAATTTCTGAGCTTCCAGCCCGGGCCTCCCAGGACCAAGTATGCCCTTTCATAGTTTCCCTTGTCTACGGCGTCCGCTAAGCAGATCACCTCATAGGGGATCTTCTGCTCGGCGGTACCGGAAACCTGCTGCCACTTGAGGGAGATCAAATATTTTTTCTCATCCTTGCTGGCGATGAGGTCCACGTAGTGCTTACCCCCGCCAATCCTCTCCCCGATCGGTCCTCTTGGCTTCCAGTAGGTGTATCCTCCATGTGCAAGTGCCGGAAGGACCATGTTCTCCAGCACTCTGCCGGTGGTTGTGTTGCGTCCTGGGGTCATGGGGCAGCCGCCTCAGCTACTTCGATCGGAAGCTTTCTCTCCACCCTTTCTGAAGCGGGGATGTTGGTCACGAGCATTTCGTAAACGGGCTTCCTGGACTCCACCTTGGCGCTGATATCGCGCCTCGCCTTTATCTGAATCACCTCAAACACTCCTTCGTAAAGTCTCCTCACCGGCTCAGCCCAAGAGTTGCTCAGCACAAAGTACACCCCTTTCCTATCCAGCTCCACGCACACGTCCCTTAGCCTCCTCTGGTGCTCGAAGTCGAACCCGTTGCACGTGTACTGGGTGAAGTTAGAAGTTTCGCTGACAGGTTCATAGGGTGGATCAAAGTAAACGAGGTCTCCGGCCTCCGCTTCCTCGAGGATGTAGTTGAAGTCCTTGTTCAGGAGCTTCAGGTTTTTCAGTGTTTTGCTGGCCTCCAGGATCTGCTTCTCTCTAACGAAGTCCGGATTGGTGTACCTACCGAAGGGAACATTGAACTCCCCCCTAGCGTTTACCCTGTAAAGGCCATTGTAGCAGGTCCTGTTGAGGTAGAGGAAAAGGCTGGCCTCCCTTATTCTCTCCTCTTTCGTGAGGGGGGTCTTGAAAGCCAGCTCGTTGAACTCTTTTCTCGCCCGGTAGTAGTACTCCCTCGTGTTCTTGTGGCGTTTGTTTTCTTCGATGAGTTCGTGTGGGAAATCTCTCACCACTTCATAAAATCGCATCAGGCGATCATTCAGGTCGTTTATGGTGCCTCTGCGCGGGCTTATCGCAAAAACGACGGCCCCCCCTCCGACCATGGGTTCGTGGTACGTTCGGCTCGCATAATCGCTGGGGAAAAGCGAGAGGATTTCCCCCAGTATCTGCCTTTTCCCCCCAGCCCACTTCAGAATCGGCTCCCCCACATTTTCTCCTTACCCCTGCGGGATAATAGTCTTTCCCTCCTTAGTTGATGAGAAATCCGAGATAGACGGCTACGGCTGTCCGGATTTTTCAAAGACGAAGAGATATTCGTGGGCCAGGAGCAGAAAGTCGTTTGCCCGTGAGATCCAAACCTCGGTGCCTCTGCAGCGGTGCTGTACCTTGATGATGATTTCCCTCGGTAGAAAGCCCCTTTTCAGGAAAACTTGGAAGACATGAAAACCCAGGGGCACCACATGTTTGTTCCTTCTCAGATCCCCTATGAGCAAGGAGCAACATCTTCCCCTCTTCAGAACCCGGTGAAGCTCCTGGGCAACCTTCCCCATCTCACCCAGAAATTTTTGGATGTCATGGATTCGGGAGAGGTCTCCTTCCAAATCCTCCGAATACCTTATGGCGTTGGCGTACGGGGGATGGGCTATGATGAGGTCAACGCTTTCATTCTCCAGAAAGTCCAAGTTTCGGGCGTCCCCCTGTTTTACCACCTGGGGAAGCTCGTTCGGCACCCTGAATTCCAGATTCCTGCGGCACAGCTCCACTGTGGCAGGGTTTATGTCAACGCCTATCCCCTTCCTTCCCAACAGCTTGCACTCGATGAGGGTCGTGCCGCTCCCGACGAAGGGATCCAGCACCACCTCTCCTGGTTTGCTGTAGAGGAGGATGAGGTTCCTGGGGATCTGGGGAGCGAAGTTTCCCCGGTAGGTGCTCGTGTATCTTTGGGTCGCCCATCTCCCCCTCTCCGGAAAGGACCAGACGGTGGTTCTCTCCACCTCAAAGGACATGGGGGAGAGAAGGGGGGAAGGAAGCTCACCGTTTTGTGGAAGGGGCAATGCCGGCATCGCAGGGTATGGGTGGTGACGCCTTTTTAAAGGAGGAAAAGTTACCTCCCCTGAAGATTTGGGAGCCTCAGTTTTCTCAGCTCCTTCATGGACATTTCACGCCCCTCAAAGCGGGGGGGCGGATGGTTGCAATCCTCTTGAGCCCATATCCACTTGTAAGCCTTCAGAATCAAGTCCACGGGCAAGCCTGGTAAGCCCTTTCCAAGGTTAGGGTTCTCGGCTAAGAGGTCGTCCGGGTCTTCCCCTCCGTAAACCCTCTCAAGAGCATCCAGAACGGCCAATCCCTCTTCTCTACTGAAGGCTATCTTCTCCTTCAGGTCTTTGTGGATCAACTTGTGGCTCGGGCGCCAGTGGACCTTCCCTGGATCCTTTTCATAGACCCAAACCATGATGTTGTGGACACTCTTGCCCCCGGGTTTTGTCACCAGAATTTTCCTGCCGTCACTCAGGCTTTCCACGTCGTAGGCAAGCAGGGGAATCCTCAGGACCTTCTCTCTGAATTCCGGGGGAGGGCAATTCTTGATCGTGATCTTCTCCATCTTAACCTGAGCACCCGGATACCCAACCGGCCTCGGTTTGATGGTGCGTTTGGGCATGCTACCAGCTTGGATGGCAGGACACCCCCTTATAAGCGGGTGACAAAGGGGCGGCGAGGGCTGGCTCCAACCCTTTTATACCGCAACTTCCCGGAAGGAAGATGCTTCCGAGGCTGGGTGAGAGGGGAGTGGAGCCGCTGGTGATGAAGCTCCTGGCGGGCGTGATCTTCTTCGGCCTCGCCCTCACCGTCGGGGTGGCCCTCTACACCCAGCTGGGGAGGGGGATCTCCTCCTCCACGGCCTTCCAGCTCTCCGCCGAGCCCTCCTCCCTCAGGGTGGGCATCCCGGAGAACGGGGAGAACACGGCCACGGTGAGGATCTCCGTGACCAGGATAGCGGGATACGACAAGACGGTCTTCCTCTCCGCCACCCCCTCCCTCCCGGGGGTCTTCCTTCAGTTCAGCCCCTCCGGCGGAACCCCTGACTTCTACTCCACCCTGCAGATCAGGGTAACCCCCTCCGCCTCCCCCGCCACCGTCACCCTCACCCTGAGGGCCAGGGGTGAGGACGGGACCGAGCGCACCTGTCCCCTCGACCTCAAGCTGGAGTGACATGGAGGTCCTGAGGCTGGTGGCCCTGGCCGTCCTCTCCTCCCTCGTCCTCTCCCTCCTCCTCCTGGGAACCCAGCTCCTCTCCTCCCTCTCCTCCCGGTCCAGGGAGGAGAGGGCCATGCTCTCTCTGCAGGAGGCGCTGGAGGCCCTGAAGGCCACCGGGAGCCCCCAGACGGTGGAGCTGGACCTCCCCGGGGAGCTCCTGCTCGAGAACGGGTGGATCAGGCTGGGGGGAAGGAGGCTGGAGGTGGGGTACCCGGTGAGGGGAGGGCCCTTCCGGGGGAGGTGCACGCTGGAGCTCAGGTTCGAGAACCTGGGAGGGGGGTGGGGGGTGGTGGCGGAGGAGAGATGAGCCCCAAGCTCCTCAGGGTGCTCTTCGCCTTCCTCTTCCTCCTCACCTTCAGCCTCCTCCTGGCCTCCTCCTACCTCAGGGCGGAGGAGCTGGTGGGGGCCAGGGTCCTCTCCGACTCCTCCTGCTCCCTCCTCTCCAGGCTGTGCTGCGAGAACCTGAGCGCCGGCACCCCCTACCTCCTGGACCCCTCCAGGCTCCCCTCCCTCTCCTTCAGGGAGAGGGTGGGGGGGAGGGAGCGGGAGTTCAGGGTCTGGCTGGAGGACGAGGGGGGGAGGAGGTGGGGGCCGCTGGGTCCCCTCCCGCCCGGGCGGAGGGTGACCTGCTCCCTGCTCGTCCCCGTCTCCCTCTTGGAGAACCGCCCCGTCCCCGGGAGGATGGGGCTGGAGGCCTGGTGGGCTTGAGGGGGATGGCGGACCTCCTGGCCATAGCCTCCATGTTCTTCCTCCTCCTCACCGCCTCGGGCCTCCTCTACCTCTTCTCCTCCCTCGGTCCCCTCCCCAGGAGGCCTGAGGAGCTGAGGGTGGAGCACCTCTACCGCACCCTGGAGCTGTCCGAGATCGTGCCCGGCGTGGGCTACCTGAGGGCGGCGGGGGAGCAGCTCCTGCTGGAGGATCCCACCGTTCCGGAGAACGAGCTCCGCCCCTCCCTGGAGGGGGTGCTCTCCTTCCTCTGCCCGGAGAACAGGGGGGTGGTGCTGGAGCTCAGGGGGGAGGGAGGGGTGTGGAGGGCGGAGGTGGGAGGGGGAAGGAGGGAGCTGGCCAGGAGGAGGGGGGCCCTCACCCTCAGCACGCCGGAGGGCCTGGCCTCCGTGGAGGTGGAGGTGAGGCTGCTTGGATAGGAGGGGCGCGGCGGAGACGGTGGCGGTCTTCGCCCTCTTCCTGATCCTGTGCTCCTGGGCGGCCCTCTGGACCTTCCGCCACCGCTGGGAGGGGGAGGTGGAGGCGGCGGGGAGGGCCCAGGCCTCCGACTTCACCCGCGCCACCGCCCTCAGCGTGAGGGGGGAGCTGAACGGGGTGCTGGAGAGCGCGGTCCTGGCCGGGATGTACCGGGCGGGGAGGACGGGAGGGGGGAGGGAGGAGGGGGAGGGGTTCGTCCTCTCCTCCCTCAACGGGAGGATAGGGAGGGGCTGGGAGTATCCCAGCCTGAGGGTCTCCGTCCCCCCGGCCGAGAACCTCCTCTTCCTCTGGAGGCCGGACGGAAGCCTGGAGGTGAGGGGTGAGCTCCCCGCCTCCTTCGAGCACGCGGAGGGCCCCAGGGTCTTCGGGCTGGGGCTGGAGGCGGAGGTGAGGGAGCGCTTCCTGCGCCTCAGGCACCTGGCCTCCGTGGTCCCCTCCTGGGGGAGGACGGTGGAGGAGCTCAACTCCCTCTTCTCCTGCGAGGGGATCACCTTCGAGGAGGAGAACGGAAGGTTGAAACTCACGGACTCCCTGGCGGGGAGGAGGGTGGTGGTGTG
>QNVD01000293.1 GCA_004347925.1 Hadesarchaea archaeon | reverse complement strand
ACCCTCCTCCCCACCTCCCTCCCCCCCAGCACCTGCCAGGCCTGCACCACGTGGGGGAGGTCAACGCCGGGGAAGGGCGGCACGATGGGGAGGGCGCCGGTGGCCACCACCACGGCGTCCGGGGCCATCTCCTCCACCATCCGCGCGTCCACCCTGGTGTTCGTCCTTACCTCCACCCCGGCCTTCCTGGTGTGAAGGGCCAGCTCCCTCACCAGGGTGCCCAGCTCCTCCCTGCCCGGGGTGACCGAGGCCAGGTTCAGCTGTCCCCCCAGCTCCCCGTCCTCCTCGCAGAGGATCACCTCGTGTCCCCTGAGGGCGGCCGTTTCCGCGGCCTTCATTCCCCCCGGTCCCCCTCCCACCACCAGCACCCTCTTCCTCCTCTCCGCGGGCTCCACCCTCACCTCCCCCTCCCTCCCCACGCCCGGGTTGACCATGCAGGTGAGGGGCCTGCCCTCGAAGAGGCGGTCGAAGCAGCCCTGGCAGCAGCCTATGCAGGTCACGATGTCCTCCACCCTCCCCTCCTGGGCCTTCCTGGGGAGGTCGGGGTCCGCCACCAGCGCCCTCCCCATGGAGATCAGGTCCGCCTTTCCCTCCCTCAGGATCCTCTCCGCCAGGGCAGGCTCGTTGATCCTGTTGCTGGCGGCCACCCTCACCTCCGTCCCCCTCAGGGCCTCCTTGATCCCCTCCGCCAGGTACACGTACCCTCCCCTGGGGACCTCCATGGTGATCATGGGGACCCTGGACTCGTGCCAGCCTGCCGTCACGTTGATGGCCGAGATCCCGGCCTCCGCCAGCGCCCTGGCCACCACCTTCATCTCCCTCAGCGTGTTTCCCCCCGGGATGAGCTCGTCCCCGGAGAGGCGGCACATCAGCGGGAAGTCCCTTCCCACCACCTCCCTCGTCCTCTCCACGATCTCCAGCAGGAACCTCATCCTGTTCTCCAGGGGCCCCCCGTACTCGTCCGTGCGCCTGTTCGTCACGGGGGAGAGGAACTGGCTTATCAGGTAGCCCGCGGAGCCTATGAACTCCACCGCGTCGAAGCCCGCCTCCTTAGCCCTCCCCGCCGCCTGGGCGAACTCCTCCTCTATCCTCCTTATCTCCGGAACGGTGAGGGCCCTGGGCTTCACCCTGCTGAAGATGGGGGGAGGAACGTCGGAGGCGGAGACGGGCTCCCTCCCCGTGATCTCCACGTACTCGTACCTTCCCGGGTGCCAGAGCTGCAGGGCGGTCTTGGCCCCGTGGGCGTGGATGGCCTCCGCCAGCTCCCTGAGGCCCGGTATGTAGGAGTCGTCGGCCGCGGAGATCACGTACTCCAGCCCCTTCTCCACGGCGGCTATCCCCACCACGATGAGCCCCGCCCCTCCCCTCGCCCTGGCCTCGAAGTAGCGCTTCAGCTGGTCCGTGACCTCCCCGAAGGCGTAGCCGGTGGTGAGGGCGGGCATCACGATTCGGTTCCTCACCACCATCCTGCCTATGGAGAGGGGTGAGAAGAGGGTGGGAAAGGCCGTCATCCCTAGCCCATGGGGAGGTCGAGGAGGTCGAGCTCGGCCAGCTTCTCCCTGGTGGGGATCCCGTTCTGGTCCCAGCCCCGGTAGCGGTAGTAGGCCTCCAGCATGGGCTCCAGGTGCACCACCTCCCCCGCCGCCGGCCCGGAGGGGTGGGGCTCCTCCAGCAGGCGCTTGGGGAGGGTGTCGTGGGAGCGGTTCATGCCCTCCCTGACCCCGAACATCCTCTCCAGGTTGTAGATCCTCTCCCCGCACCTCCTGAACTCCCTCTCGTCGAAGTCCTTCCATCCCGTCACCGCCCTGACCACCTCCGCCACCTTGTCCGCCGTCATCATCCATCCCCCCAGGAACTTGCACATCCCCAGCCCCTCCACGGCGGCGTAGGCGTCCTGGGTCTCCTTCACCACCCTTCCCAGGATGGGGTCCTCGGAGCGGGGGTCGAAGAAGGGATCCCTTATGTCCTCCGGGAGGATGGGGTGGGGAGCCCCTATGAAGGCCTGCAGCTGCACGTAGGCGTCGATGTGGCAGCCCCCACGGTTGGAGGTGGCGTAGGAGAGCCCCACGATCTTGGCCGCCCTGGGGTCGTAGGCCGCGAACTCCAGCCCCTTGGAGTGCATGGCGAACCTCTCCGTCCCCCTCCCCAGCCTCTCCGACATCCTCTTGGTCCCCTCAGCCAGCAGGTTCCCTATTCCCTCCCTCCGGGCTATCCCGTGCACCATCTGGACCATGGCCTCGGCGTTTCCGAACCTGAGCTCTATTCCCCCCGTGTCCTCCCTGGTGAGGATCCCCCTCTCGAAGCACTCCATGGCGAAGGCTATGGTGCTCCCCGTGCTGATGACGTCCATCCCGTAGTCGTTGCAGAGGTGGTGGGCGTAGGTAATGGCCTCCAGGTCGTCCACCCCGCACATGGAGCCCAGGGCGCCCACCGACTCGTACTCCGGGCCCTCCGTCCTGCAGGCGTAGGGCCCGCTCTTCACCTCCGTCAGCCTGGCGCACCGGATGGGGCAGGCGTAGCACCCCTTGTTGCCCATCAGCAGCCTGTCCGCCAGCGCCGGTCCATTGATCTTATCCCCGGAGGGGAAGACCCCCTCCTGCCAGTTCCTGGTGGGCATGCCCCCCTGGGCGTTTACCATGTCGAAGCCCGATTCGGTGCCGAAGTTCTCCAGGCTCATCTTCAGCATGTTCTGGGAGACGGACTCCACCGTCTCCCTGATCAGCTCCTTCAGCCTGTCGGGATCGGCCACCTCCACCTTCTTCGTTCCCCTCACCGCCACCGCCTTCAGCCTCTTGGATCCCATCACCGTCCCCATCCCGCACCTCCCGGCCGCCCTGTTCAGGTCGTTCAGGATGGAGGCGTACCTGACCAGGTTCTCCCCGGCCGGCCCTATGCAGGCCACGTTGAACTTCTCCCCCAGCTCCTCCTTCAGGATCCTGGTGGTCTCGTGCACCCCCTTCCCCCACAGGTGCCCCGCCCCCCTGAGCTCGGCCCTGCCGTCCTCCACCAGGAGGTAGACGGGTTTGGGCGAGATTCCCTCGAAGATGATCCCATCGAAGCCCGTGCGTTTGAAGTCCACCCCCCAGAAGCCCGCGGAGTTGGCGTGCCCGTAGAAGCCCGTCTGGGGGGACTTCGCCACGGTGTCGTACCTCCCGGCGGTGGGGAAGCCCGTGCCCGTGAGCAGCCCGGTCATGAAGATGAGCTTGTTCTCCGGCCCCAGGGGATCGGCACCCCTCTTCACCTCGAAGAGGTAGCGGGCCCCCAGCCCCCTGCATCCTAGGAACTTCCGGAACTCCTTCTCCTTCACCTCCTCCTCCGCTATTTTCCCGGAGGAGAGGTCGACCCTCAGGATCTTCCCCATGCCACCGAACAACTCGATCCTTCCTCTCCAGCGGGTGGGGTAAAAAGTTTTACTCTTCGGCCCTGCCCAGCAGATAGCCCGCCGGTGCGCTCACGCCCCAGCTGAGGACGAGTAGGTTGAGCACGGTTTTGAAGGTGGACCAGCCGAGGCTGAGGGCCCAGCCCACGGCGCAGGTGGCTAGGAACCCCAGGAAACCGGCCACCAGGAGGATTCCGCCCAGGGAGGGAACGAAGTTCTCCAGCCCCACGCCTGGGAGCTCCTGCAGCAGGAGGATCCAGAGGGGGAGGAGGACGGAAAGCTGGAGGAGGGCCAGGGCTATGGCCTCCAG
Organism: Hadesarchaea archaeon; assembly: GCA_004347925.1. Lineage (GTDB taxonomy): Archaea > Hadarchaeota > Hadarchaeia > Hadarchaeales > WYZ-LMO6 > WYZ-LMO6. The sequence goes on along the minus strand of QNVD01000293.1, from coordinate 1,652 downwards.
GGTGAGGATCATCCAGCCGCCGGAGAAGGGGAGGTTGAAGGCGAGAAGGCCGAAGAGGGGGGAGAGCAGCCCCGAGCCCAGGCACATGACGGCCCTCCTTTCCCTCCTGGCCAGGAGGAGGAAGAGGGGGGCGGCCAGGGCCACCAGCAGGGAATGGGCGACCGCCGCCACGTAGAAGGGAGGGGAGAAGGTCATCTCCTTGGAGGTGAGGGCCAGCTCCCAGCTCCCCGGAAGGGCCACGAAGATGAAGGAGAAGGCCCCCAGGTAGGCCAGCAGGGTGTAGAGCATGAGGGAAGAGGGGAGGAGGGAGGGGTTGCGGAGGATGCTGCCCAGGCTCCTTTCAGGGGTTCCCCCATCGGGGAGGGCTGCGGCTGGCGGAGGGGTGAGGAAGGGCCCGGAGAGGAGCCAGAGGAGGAGGGAGCCTCCCGCCAGCAGACCGAAGAGCAGGGGGACCTTCTCCCATCCCCCCAGCAGCTGGGTGAGCAGGGAGCCGAAGAAGGAGGAGGAGAGCACCCCCAGGAGCAGGGAGACGATCCCCAGGGTGAGCATCAGGTTCAGCCTCTCCAGGAACCTCTCCAGGCTGAGCACCAGCAGGAGGAGGACCAGCCCCATGGAGCAGGTGCCGAGCAGGAGCCGGGTGGTTGCCAGGATCCAAAAGTTCTTGAGGGGGGAGGAGAGCCCCGAGAGGGCGGTTCCGGCCATCAGCAGGGCCACCATCCTCCCGAAGCCCTCCCTGGTGACGAGCCTCCTCCACCAGAGCATCAGGGAGAGGCCCAGGAGGGAGAGGCCCAGCAGGGGGGCGGAGGCCAGCAGCCCCATCCCCAGGGGGTCGGTCCTGAGATCCTCCATCATCAGGAGGAAGCAGGGGGCCAGGGAGCCCATCACCCCTCCTCCCGCGAAGATGGAGGCGTACATGAGCAGGGCCCATATCTTGCCCCTCTCCACAAACGTAAAAGGAAGGGGGCTCATTAATCCCTATCGGGGAAAGTGGGGGAGGACCTCAGGTCGGTGGTGGAGAATGCCCTGAGCCTCTCGGAGGAGGAGCTGAAGTCCAGCCTCTCCTTCCTCATGGACACCATCAAGGGCGTGGGGCTGAAGGAGTTCCTGAAGGTGGTTCCCGACCTCCTCTCCAGGATGATGGAGAAGATGGAGACCCTGGAGCTGGCCAGCTTCGTGAGGGAGGTGCCGGAGGCCTCCTCCAAGTTCCTGGAGGTGCTCTGGGAGGGGCTGGGCCTTCTGGCGGAGGGGGATCCCGAGATCAAGGGGAAGCTGACGGGGATGGAGCCCCTCACCGTGAACTTCAGGGCCACGGATTCACCCATGGCCGGCCACTTCAGGGTGAGCGGGGGGAGGCTCTCGGGAGGGGGGAGGCCCCTGATGAATGCGGATCTGGTGGTGGAGGCCTCCACCGCGGACCTGGTGGGTCTCCTGACGGGGAAGGTGGATCCCGTCTGGGGCGCCCTGCAGGGGAGGTACAGGGTGGAGGGCAAGGTGGCGGACGCCATGAGGCTGGCCCCCCTCATGAAGCTCCTCCCCAGGCTTCTGACGGGGAGGGGTTTTCCTCGAGATAGGTGATTTTTTAAAGGGGCCCTCCCATTCTATTTGGCTGGCCGGGGCGTGGGGTGAAAAAGGAGAGGAAAGATGAGGTGTCA
>QNVD01000292.1 GCA_004347925.1 Hadesarchaea archaeon | reverse complement strand
CAGCCTCCCCCCCTCCCCCTCCCCTATCTCCCCCACCCTCCTGGGGGGCTCCCTCCTCACCCTCACGTCCTCCGGCCTCCCCGGCACCACCTCCAGCTCCCCCTTCCACTCCTTCACCCTCCCCCTCACCTCCACCCAGTCCAGCATCTCCACCCTCATCCCCCTCCTGAGGCTGGAGAAGAGGGGAACGGAAACCGTCCGGTTCTCCTCACCCACCTGCAGGAAGAGGTGCCCGTCGGGATGCTCGTACAGGTCCATCACCCTCCCCGAGAGGAGGACCTGGCTCCCCACCATCCCGCTGGTGAGGTTCCGGGTCTCCACCCTCTCCGGCTCGGAGAGCCTCACCCCCGCGTAGATCATCACCAGACCCAGCACCGCGGAGAGCAGGACCAGCTCCCTCATCCCAACCCTCATCCCCTCCGCTGGGCAGGGGGCTTTTTATAAGGGGGAAAAGAAGGGGGATAATGGACAGGCTTCCGCTGCTCCTGCTCCCCCTTCTCCTCCTCTCCCTGCTGCCCCCCGCCTGCGCGGGCTCCTCCATCTACACCTTCCGTGCCACCTACACGGTGACCAACACCTCCCCCTCCCCCGTGGAGGGATGGGTGGAGGTCTTCGCCTTCGACAACGAGAACCTCGGGTGGGGGTTCCAGAGGGTGCTGGAGGAGAGCTTCTCCGCTCCCCCCCAGGAGTCCAGGACGGGAGACAACAGGGTCCTCAGGTTCTCCCTGGGCAGGCTCTCACCGGGGGGCTCGGCGGTGGTGAGCCTCACGCAGATCCTCAGGGTGAGGGGGGTGAGATGGGAGAACCTGGAGGGGGAGGGAGGGATCCCGCAGGAGCTCCTGGGGCTCACCTCCCCCGTTCCCAGCCTCTGGGAGGACGCCCCCGAGCTGCGGGAGAGGGCGGGGGAGCTGAGGGGTGAGACCCCCTACCAGACCGCCCGAAACCTCTTCGAGTTCGTGAGGGATTACCTCACCTACTTCTCCCAGGCCGCCAACCAGAGCGCCCTGCAGGTCTACCACAGCAGGGTGGGGAAGTGCACGGAGTTCTCCAACCTCTTCATCGCCCTGGCCAGGCTCTCCGGTCTTCCCGCCAAGTTCCTGGCGGGATACGGGTACAACCCGGAGTGGGGGGAGAACGCGGAGAGGATGGGGCACGCCTTCGTAGCCCTCTACCTCCCCGGGGCGGGATGGGTGCCCGTGGACGAGACCTGGCGGGGGGGACAGTTCGGGGAGCTGAGCGAGGACCACCTCCTCCTCTTCTCCAGCGACGGTTCCAACCTGGTGAGGGAGGACGAGTTCAGCGTCCCGGGGGAGAGATGGAGCGGGGGAACGAGGCTGGACAAGAGCCTCCTCCTCTACCGGGAGGCGGCGGTGGAGGTGAGGCTGGAGGGGGCGGTGGAGGGGGACAACGTGAGGCTCTGGGCCACGGTGAGGAACGCGGGCAGGTCCCGCCTGGAGAACCTCAGGGTCACCCTTTCGGCCGCGGAGAACGCCTTCGCCCCCTTCCAGGCGACGAGGGAGCTGGATCCCCTGGATCCCGGCCAAACCGGCTCCCTCCCCTTCTCCCTCCGACCCCTCCGGGGGCTGGAGAACTTCCCCCTTACCGCTGAGGTCAGGGCGGATAGCCCCTACGGCGAGGTCTCCTCGGAGGGAACCCTCCTCCTCACGGTGGCGATCCGGCCCAGTCCCTCCCCCTCCCTCCCCCTCCTCTGGATCCTCCTTCCGGTGGCGTTGGCCCTGCTCCTCCTCCTGGCCCTCAGGCTCCGCCGCTGAGTTTTCCCCTTAAAAGAACCCTTCCCCTCAACCTCCCCGATGAGCCTTCTCCTCCTCCTGCTCGCGGCGGTGAGCTGGCACCTCCTGGTGCGGTGGAAGGAGAGGTCGGCGGGGAGGAGGGCAACCCTCCTGAAAGCTCTGGAGAGGGCGGAGGAGGACCTGCGCAGGGCGCTGGAGGGGGAAAGGGTTGGGGAGTGAGGAGGGGGTCAGGGAAAGGCTGGAGGCCCTCCTGCGGGAGAAGGACTGCTCCCACGGCTTCCTGGAGAGGGTTAGGGAGCTGCTGCTGGAGCTCTCCCTCGGCCCCCCGGATCCCCAGCTCTCCCCGGTCCTCCTCAGGCTGGAGGGGCTGAGCTCCAGGCTGAGGGGCTCTTACTCCTGCCTGAGGTCGGACTCCCCCCTCCGGGAGGACTGGAGGAGAACGGTGAACTACGAATTCCTCAGGCTGAAGGAGGAGCTCTCGATCCTCCGGGAGAGGCTGGGAGGTGGGGAGAACCGTCCCCTCCCCGACCTGAGGAGGCTGGCCGAGGAGATGAGGGAGGAGGGGGCGATAAGGGAGAGCACCTGGGCTTTCCTGCTCTCCTCCCCCTGCGGCCCCCGGGAGATGGAGAGGGAGGAGGTGAGGGAGGCGCTGCTGCGGGTTCTCCGCCTCTTCTCCGAGCTCAGGAGGATGAGGAGGGAGAGGGTTGGGGCTCAGGGGTAAGAAGGAGTTCTCCGTGCTGGTGGAGCACGGGAGGTGGATCTCCCACCTGCTGAACGATTTCAGGGTGCTGGAGCAGCGCCTGGAGCACACCGAGAGGAGGCTGAAGATGCTGGAGGATCAGCTCTACTCCCTCAGGAGGGGGAGGGATGGTTGAGGGGAGGTGCGGGTTCAGGGTCCTCAGGTTCGGGAGGAGGAGGACCCTGCGCTTCGAGTGCGAGGTATGCGGCAGGGGAGGGGATCCCGAGCTGGTGGGGGAGTGCCTGGAGGGGGTGCTGAGGGGGCTGTCCGAGTACCTGGAGGTGGAGGAGGTGGTGCTCCCGGGGCCCTACGAGAGGGAGTACGCGGGGAGGGAGCTGGAGGGGCTCAAGAGGCTGGCCCTCCTCCTCTCGGACTGGGAGCTAAGGGCCCTGATGAAGAAAAGCAGGGGCTGCGGCAGGTGCGAGGAGGAGAGGAGGGACCTCCTCCTATCCCTCTCCCGCAAACTCTCCCGCTCGCCCCTGGAGGCCGGGGAGGAGCTGGAGGGGTACCTGAGGGAGGAAAGGGCCAGGGCACGGAGTGGGGGGAGGTGCGGGGAGTGCCGCTCCTTTTTCCTGCAGGCCTTCCTGCAGCCCATGCGGGAGGCCCTGGCGGAGGTTTGCAGGGAGGTCTTCCCCGGGGGAAGGCTCCTCAGGCCCAGGCTTCGCCCCTCCTTCATGTTCTGCAGGCTTGAGATGGATCCCCCTCCGGGGGCGGAGCCGGTGGAGGTTTACGGGCTGGAGGGGGGAGAGGTGAGGATCTACCGGTGCCCCCGCACCTCCCAGTTCCTCTACTTCCTCCTGCCCAGGGAGTGCTTCCTTCCCCCCGACCTGGTCCGCCTGATGTGCTCCGTGAGGGAAGCCCTCCTGAGGGATCCTCCCCCCTTCGAGGGGGAGCTGGAGCTGGCCAGGGGAAGGATCCGGAGGCTGGCGGCCAAGAGGATGGCGGAGGAGGCGGGGAGGCTGGGCCTGGAGGTGGGGAGGGAGGAAGTGGAGGGGCTCTCCGGGTCCCTGGCCCGCTTCACCGCCGGTTTCGGGCTGCTGGAGCTCCTGCTCTCCGACGAAAGGGTGCAGGATGTCTACCTCGACGCCCCTCCGGGGGAGACCCCCCTCCACCTCTACCACCGGGATTTCGAGGAGTGCCTCACCAACCTCTACCCCTCGGAGGAGGAGGCGGAGGCCCTGATCTCCAGGCTGAGGGCCCTCAGCGGCAGGCCCTTCTCCGAGGCCGACCCCGTTCTGGAGACGGAGCTGGGGGGAGTGAGGGTCACCGCCATAGGCCCTCCCCTCAGCCCGGAGGGAAAGGCCTTCTCCTTCAGGAGGCACCGCCCCACCCCCTGGACCCTTCCCCAGTTCGTGAGGTCGGGATTCCTGGATTCCTCCACCGCGGCCCTCCTCAGCCTGCTGGCGGACGGCCAGGCCTCCCTCCTCCTCACGGGGGCCAGGGGCTCGGGCAAGACCTCCCTCCTCACGGCCCTCCTCTTCGAGCTTCCCCCCAAGTTCAGGATCCTGGTGGTGGAGGACACGGCGGAGCTTCCGGCGGGCTTCCTCCGCTCCCTGGGTTTCAAGGTCCAGTCCCTGCGCACCCGCTCCCCCCTGGCCAGATCGGAGGGGGANCCCTCNGCGGAGGAGGCCCTCAGGGCGGCCCTCAGGCTGGGGGAGTCGGTGCTGGTGGTGGGGGAGGTGAGGGGGCCCGAGGCCAGAACGCTCTTCGAGGCCATGAGGGTGGGGGCGGCCGGGAACTCGGTGATGGGAACCATCCACGGCGCCAGCGCGGAGGAGGTCTTCGAGAGGGTGGTGCACGACCTGGGTGTGCCGCCCTCCTCCTTCGACGCGGTGGACGCGGTGGTGTCCTCCGCCCTCATCCGTCCCCTCGGGGGGCTCAGGAGGAGGAGAAGGGTGGTGCAGGTGGCGGAGGTGCTGAAGGGGAGGGAGGGAAGCTTCAGGGAGCTGGTGAGGTACGAGGTGGGGAAGGACGGGTTCTCGGTGGGGGACCTGGAGGAATCCGAGCTCCTCCGCTCCCTGGCCCGCAGGTGGGGGATGGGGCTGCGCTCCCTCCTCTCCCACTGGAGGCTGAGGAGGAGACTCCTGGACGAGCTGGTGAGGGTGAGCCTCAGAAAGGGAAGGGAAGACCTCCTGGAGGCGGGATTCGTCTTCCGCTCTAACCTGAAGTTCCACTCCCTCTGGGAGGAGGAGGTGGGGCGAGGGAATCCCCGCCCGGAAAGGGTGGAGGAGGGGTGGAGGAGGTGGCTGAGGGAAAACCTCCTCTGAGCCTACGCCTCTTCGTCCTCTCCTGCCAAAGGGCCGGAAGATGGCTCCGCCCAGGCCCCAGCGGGGAGGGGAGGCTGGGGGAGGCACTGGAGTTCCTGGAGCTGGGGGTGGAGGAGGGTGAGGTGAGGGCCCTGGCCCTCCTCTCCTCCCTCCTCTTCCTCCTCCTCTCCCTCCCCCTCGCCCTCCTCCTGCCCTGGGCCCTACCCCTTCCCTTCCTCTCCCCCCTGCTCTACCTAGGGGTGAAGGAGTACCCGGTGCGGCTGGCGGAGGGGGAGAGGAGGAGAAGGGCCGGGGAGGCTCCCAGGCTGCTCTGCTCCCTCTCCGCCTCCCTCCTCCTCAACCCCAACCCCGAGGCGGCCGCCGGCTTCGCCGCTCAGAACGCGGGGGGAAGGATGGCGCGGGATCTGGGGAAGGAGCTCTCCAGGGTTCTCCTCAGGGTCTACGGGGAGGCGGGTGAAGCCCTCCGCGGCCTCTCCAGGAGGTGGGGCAGCCCCCCGGAGCTGGAGAAGCCCCTCCCCCTCCTCCTGGCCTCGGTGAGGGCGGGGGAGGAGGACAGGAGGAGGGCCGTGGAGAGGGCGCTGGAGCTTTCCCTGGAGGAGGTGAGGGAGAGGCTGAGGGAGTTCATGAACTGGGTGCGGCTCCCCCTCCTCCTTCTCTACTCCTTCGGGG
>QNVD01000291.1 GCA_004347925.1 Hadesarchaea archaeon | reverse complement strand
GGTGGAGGGATCGGCCGGAATCAGGGGGGAGGTGGTGGGGGTGGAGGAGAGCCCCTCCCTGGTGGAGAGGTGCGTGAGGAAGGTCCTGGAGAGGAGGGGGCTGCTGGGGGAGTACGGGGCCAGGGTGAGGACCACCTCGGAGCTGCCGGTGGCGGTGGGCCTCTCCAGCAGCAGCGCCGCCAGCAACGCGGCGGTGCTGGCCACCCTGCGCGCCCTGGGGGAGAGGCCCCGGCCCTCGGAGGTGCTGGAGCTGGCCATCCAGGCCTCGCTGGAGGAGGGGGTGACCCTCACGGGGGCCCTGGACGACGCGGCGGCCTCCCTGCTGGGGGGAGGGGTGCTCACGGACAACCTCAGGAGGAGGATCCTGAGGAGGTTCCGGGTGGATCCGGGGCTGGAGGTGGTCATCCACCTTCCCCCCCGCAGGCTCTACACCTCCCAGGTGAGGAGGGAGGAGCTGAGGCCCATAGCGGGGATGGTGGAGGAGCTGCACCGCCAGGCCATGCGCGGGAACGTGTGGGGGGCCATGACGGTCAACGGCCTCCTCCACTCCTGCGCGCTGGGTCACGATCCCTCCGTGGCCCTGGAGGCCCTCTCCCTGGGGGCCCTGGCGGCCGGGCTCACGGGCAAGGGGCCGGCCACGGTGGCGGTCTGCGAGCCCTCCCGCACCCAACGTATAAAGGAGGCGTGGGGAAGGAGGGAGGGAAGGGTGCTCGTGACCCGGCCCTCCCCCGCGGGGGCGGAGGTTGGGTAGGTTGGCCGACCTGAAGGACCTGGAGGAGCTGAGGAGGGAAATAGATGAGATAGACCGCCAGCTTATCTCCCTGCTGGCCAGGAGGATGGGGCTGGCCGGGGAGATAGCCAGGATCAAGGAGGAGAGGGGCAAACCCCTCAGGGACGAGGGGAGGGAGGAGGAGGTGGTGGAGAGGGCCAGGGGGCTGGCCAGGGAGCTGGGTCTGGACCCCGAGGTGGCGGAGGCCGTGATGAGGGTGATCATCTCCAGGATGGTGCAGAAGCAGGCGGAGAGGCTGGAGAGGCCGGAGTGGTGGGAGCACCTCAACAGGGTCTTCAGGGACTATCCCGCCCAGCTGAAGGTGGCCAAGGTCCTCTTCTCCAGGGGGCTCAGGGTGGGGAAGGGCGGGAAGATCTTTTGCGGGGACATGAGGGTGCCCTCCATCCAGGTGGCCAGGGAGGCGGGGGTGGACAGGAGGACGGTGGAGATGACGGCCAGAACCCTCCTGGAGGACGAGAAGCTGGGCCCCCTCTTCTCCAACCTGCAGCCCCTCCCCTACCTGAAGGGGGTGGCTCACCACCTGGGGCTGGGGGTGGTGGAGATCACGGCGGAGGACGCCACCAAGCCGGGCATCCTGCACGAGGTGGCGGGGGTGCTCTCCAGGTTCAGGGTGAGCGTGAGGCAGGTGGTGGCCGACGATCCCCACCTCGTTCCCTACCCCAAGCTGACCGTGGTGACCGACCGCCCCCTGAAGGGAAGGGTCATAGAGGAGCTGAGGGCCCTTCCCAGCGTTCAGAGCGTGATCGTCTACTGAGACGAAAGCTATAATTCGGGGGAGGGAGAGAATCCTGAGCATGGAACCTTCGAGCAGGCCCCCGGAAGGGGGAACCCAGGGGTGGGGATGAGGGATGGCGCTCACCCTCTCCGTGAAGCCCATCGAGATGGAATCGGGCTACAACCTGGTCCTCCTCCACGAGCGTGATGCGGAGGAGCTGGGGGTTTACGTGGGGGACAGGGTGAGGCTCTCCTCCCCCTCCTCCTCCCTCGTGGCGGCCGTCAACCTCACGGGGGAGATGGTGGGGAGGGGGGAGGTGGGAACCCTGCTCGAGGTCTCCAGGAGGATGGGGCTGAAGGCCGGGGACAGGGTGACGGTCTCCCCCCTGCCCCCTCCCGTCTCCGTGGAGGCCATAAGGAAGAAGATGGAGGGGAAGCGGCTGACCGGGGAGGAGATAGGGGAGATCGTGAGGGACATCGTCCAGAACAACCTCACCCCCACGGAGATCTCGGCCTTCGTGGTGGCGGAGTACACCAGGGGGATGTCCATGGAGGAGATCGTCTCCCTAACCCTGCAGATGGTGGAGACGGGGGAGAGGCTCAGGCTGGAGAGGGGACCGGTGGTGGACGTCCACAGCATAGGCGGGGTGCCCGGGAACAAGTACGCGCTGGTCACGGTCCCCATAGCCGTGGCGGGGGGCCTGACGGTTCCGAAGACCAGCAGCAGGGCCATCACCAGCGCGGCCGGCACGGCGGACGTGATGGAGGTGCTGGCCAACGTGAGCTTCAGCCTGGGGGAGATCAAGGAGATCGTGGAGAGGGTGGGGGGAGTGATAGTTTGGGGTGGCTCGGTAAGCCTGGCCCCTGCCGATGACCTCCTGATAAGGACGGAGCGCGTGCTGCGCATAGATCCCCCCTGCCAGATGCTGGCCAGCGTGATGGCCAAGAAGCTGGCGGAGGGGGTGGAGCACCTCCTCATCGACCTGCCCACCGGCCCGGGGGCGAAGGTTAGGGAGGCGGAGGAGGCCCGCTCCCTGGCCCAGGACTTCATGGAGCTGGGGAGGAGGCTGCGGGTGAGGGTGGAGGTGGCCCTCACCTACGGCGGGCAGCCCCTGGGAAGGGCGGTGGGTCCCGCGCTGGAGGCCAGGGAGGCTCTGGAGGCCCTGGCGGGAGGGGGGCCCAACAGCCTGAGGGAGAAGGCGCTGAGCCTGGCCGGGGTGATGCTGGAGATGGGCGGGAGGGCCCCCCTGGGGAGGGGGAGGGAGGCGGCCTGGGAGCTCCTGAGGTCGGGGAAGGCGGAGGAGAAGATGAGGGAGATGATAGAGGCCCAGGGAGGGGACCCGAAGGTCAAGCCCGAGGACCTTCCGGTGGGGGACAAGAGGGCGACGGTGGAGGCCCCCTCCGACGGCTACGTCACCCACCTCTACAACGAGAGGATCACCGCCATAGCCTGCGCCGCCGGGGCCCCCAGGAGCAGGGGAGCGGGGCTGAGGCTCTTCGTGAAGAGGGGGCATAAAGTTAATAGGGGGGAAAAATTGTTTGAAATTTATGCGGAACATGAGAGCAAGCTGGAGGAGGCGCTGAAGGTGGTCTCCCGGAGCTTCCCCATGAGGATAGAGGGGATGATGCTGGAGAGGCTGTCCGACAGGCCCAGGGAGTGGTGAGGTGTGGACTACCCCCAAGAGGTTCGCGCTGGTCTCGGCAAGCGCTGAGGGCCCCTTCGAGCTGGTGGCCCTGGACAACGCCCTGAGGAAGGCGGGGGTGGGGGAGCTGAACCTCATTCCCGTCTCCAGCATCCTCCCCCAGGGCTGCGTTCTCTCCGAGCTCCCGACCCTCACCCCGGGCACCCTCACCCCGGTGGTGATCTCCAAGATCTGCAGCTCCACCCCCGGTCAGAAGATAGCGGCGGCCCTGGGGGTGGCCATGAGCGAGAACTCCCACGGGATGATCTCGGAGTACCACGACATAGGGGTCTCGGAGAGGACGGCGGGAAAGACGGCGGAGGCCATGGTGAAGTACATGATGGAGGAGAGGGGGCTGGAGCCCACCAAGGTCACCTCCGTCTCGGCCGGCCACATCGTGAAGCACCACGGGGCCGCCGTGGCCATAGCCGTTTTCCTGCCGTAAGCGGTCTGCGTCCAGCCGGGAGAGTTCGATTTAGAAAGGAGAACCTGGTAGCTCAGTCGCTCTCCGTCTCGCTCTTCTCTCCCTCCCCTCCCTCACCGCCCGGGGTCTTCGGGGAGGGGAAGGACTTCTTGGCGGCGGCGATGACGTCGTCGATCCTGAGGATCATGATGGCAGCCTCGGCCGCGGACTTGATGGCCTGGGTCTTCACCCTCAGGGGCTCGCAGACCCCCAGCTTCCTCATGTCCTCGATCTTGCCGCTGTAAACATCCACCCCGTAGTACTTCCCGTCCGGCTTGCTGTGCCTGGCCCTCAGCTCCACCAGGATGTCCACGCTGTCCATCCCCGCGTTCTCCGCCAGGGTCTTCGGGATGATCTCCAGGGCGTCGGCGAAGGCCTTGATGGCCAGGGCCTCCCTCCCTCCCACCGTGTCCGCGTAGTCCCTGAGCCTGGTGGCCAGGGCCATCTCGGGAGCCCCGCCCCCGTAGACGTAGCGGTTGTCCTCCACCGCGGCCGCCACCACCCCCAGAGCATCGGTGAGGCCCCTCTCGATCTCATCGGTCACGTGCTCGGAGCCTCCCCTTACCAGGATGCCCACGGCCTTGGGGTTCTCACAGTCCCTGACGAAAATGAACTTCTTGTCCCCGATCTTCCTCTCCTCCACCACCCCTGCCCTGCCCAGCTCAGCGGGCGTGAGGTCCTCCAGGCTGGTCACGATCTTTCCTCCCGTGGCCCTGGAGAGCTTCTCCATGTCGGACTTCTTCACCCTCCTGGCGGCCAGGATCTTGGCCTTGGCCAGGTAGTGCTGGGCCAGGTCGTCTATGCCCTTCTGGCAGAAGACCACGTTGGCCCCCACGGAGGCTATCTTGTCCACCATCTCCTTGAGCATCTTCTCCTCCTGGTCCAGGAAGGCGCGCAGCTGCTCGGGGCGGGTGACCCTTATCTCGGCGTCCGTCTCGGTCTTCTTGATCTCCAGGGGCAGGTCAAGGAGGGCTATCTTGGCGTTCTTGACCACCTCGGGCATGCCCGGGTGCACCCTCTCCTTGTCCAGGATGAGGCCGTTCACGATCTGGGAGTCCTCCATGCTCCCGCCCGCCTTCTTCTCTATCCCCACGTGGTCCAGGTCCACCCTGTACTTCCCGTCCACCTTGTCCGCCACCTTCCTGATGGCCTCCACGGCCAGCTCGGCCAGCTTCTCCCTGGCCCCCTCGGACTTCTTCCCCGTCATGGAGGTCATGGCGATCTTCTTGAGGGTCTGGTCGTCCTCTATGGAGGTCTTCTCGGCCAGCTCCTCCAGGATCTCCCTGGCCTTATCGGCGGCCATCCTGTAGCCGGTAACGATGATCATGGGGTGGATCCCCTGGTCCAGCAGCTTCTCGGCCTGGTGGAGGAGGGCCCCCGCCACCACCACCGCGGTGGTGGTCCCGTCCTTCACCTCCTCGTCCATGGTCTTCGCCACTTCCACCATCATCTTGGCGGCGGGGTGCTCCACGTCCATCTCCTTGAGGATGGTGACCCCATCGTTCGTGACGGTGACATCCCCCAGGGTGTCCACCATCATCTTGTCCATGCCCCTGGGACCCAGGGTGGTGCGGACGGCCTCCGCCACTATCTTGGCCGCCGCTACGTTCATGCGCCTGGCGTCTCTCCCCACGAGCCTCGTCGCACCCTCCGGCAGGATGAGGATGGGCTTAGTCGCCATGCTGACCCTCCATAACCTGATAACTCATATTGGAGATAAAAGGTCTCCTTTTTATGTTTTTCGGTCAACGGGGGTTTGTATACCATGCCTGACCTTTGTGCTTTTCCACCTCCGCAGAGCATAAAAAAGGCGGAGGTGATGAAGCATGCCCCTGT
>QNVD01000290.1 GCA_004347925.1 Hadesarchaea archaeon | reverse complement strand
TCCCCCGATCCCTCCAAGCCCCTGGTGAGGCTGGTGGGGACGGGGGGGACCATAGCCTCCAGGGTGGACTACCGGACGGGGGGGGTGCACCCCGCCTTCTCCCCCGAGGAGCTCTACTCCCTGGTCCCGGAGCTGGCGGGGCTGGCCAGGCTGGAGACGGTGGAGGCCTGCAGCGTCTTCAGCGAGCACCTCACCCCCGAGCTCTGGGTGAGGATAGCGGAGAAGGTGGCGGAGGGGCTGAACTCGGGGGCCAGGGGGGTGGTGGTGGCCCACGGGACGGACACCATGGGCTACACCTCCGCCGCCCTGAGCTTCATGCTGAGGAACCTCACGGGGCCGGTGGTGCTGGTGGGGGCCCAGCGCTCCTCCGACCGCCCCAGCACGGACGCCCACCTCAACCTCCTCAGCGCGGTGGCCGTGGCCTCCCGCTCCGACCTGGGGGAGGTCTGCGTGGTGATGCACGGTTCCATGGAGGACGACTTCTGCCTCATCCACCGCGGAACCAGGGTGAGGAAGTGCCACACCAGCAGGAGGGACGCCTTCCTGAGCATCAACGCCTCCCCCCTGGGGATGGTGAGGGGAGGGGAGGTGAGGATGCTGGGGGAGTACAGGAGGAGGGGGGAGGGGAGGGTGGAGGTGGACGCCAGGCTGGAGCCCAGGGTCCTGCTCCTGAAGGTCACGCCCGGGATGGCCCCGGACCTCCTGCAGGCCGCCCTGGAGAGGGGGTACAGGGGGATAGTGCTGGAGGGGACGGGGCTGGGGCACGCCCCCGAGAGCCTCTTCGGGGTCCTGAGGGAGGCCGGGGAGAGGGGGGTGCCCGTGGTCATGACCTCCCAGTGCCTCTGGGGGAGGGTCAACCTGCACGTCTACTCCACGGGAAGGGACCTGCTGGGGATGGGGGTGATCCCCGCGGAGGACATGCTTCCGGAGGTGGCCTACGTGAAGCTCATGTGGGTGCTGGGCCACACGGGGGACCCGGAGGAGGTGAGGAGGCTCATGCTGCAGAACCTGGCGGGGGAGCTATCCCCCAGGAGCGGCCTGGGCTTCCCGGAGCAGCGGGTCACCTGGCCCTCTTCCTCAGGCTGAGGGCGGAGGGGAGGAAGAGCACCGCCGCCACGAAGGCGTAGAGGATCACCAGGGCCACCAGCTCCCCGAACCTGGTCATGGCGGGCATCCTGGAGAGGGAGAGGATGAGGAAGCCCCCTCCCATGGTCACCGCGGAGGCCAGCACCGCCCTCCCTATGCTCCCCGCGGTCCTGGCGGCGGCCTCCTCGGGGGATCCCACCCTTCCCAGCTCCTCCCTCATCCTGGAGGAGAGCTGGACGCTGTAGTCTATGCCCATCCCTATCATCAGGGAGAAGGTCCCCAGGGTGAAGACGTCCAGGGACCAGCCCAGCAGGTAGAAGGTCCCCAGCTCCCACATCACCACCATGCACACGGGGAGGAGGGTGAGGGTCCCCAGCACGGGGGAGCGGAAGAGGAGGATCAGGACCAGGAGGCAGAGGAGGAGGGCCAGGAGGGTGGTCTTCAGCATGTTGGGGATGATCCTGCTGAAGAGGTCGGAGATGACGGCCGGGGACCCTCCCACCGCCGGCTCCCCGTCCAGCCTGAGGCTCAGGAGGGGACTGGAGAAGTTCTCCACGTGCTCCCTCACCAGCTGGGTGGCCCTCTTGAAGTCCCGGTCGGTCCTGCCCAGCACGTTGAAGATGACCAGGGTCTGGTTGTCCGAGAGGGGGAGGAAGAGGCCGTGGTTGGACGCCCTGAGGTTCTCCAGCACCTCCGCCACCTCCTCCTCGGTCTGGGGCATGTGCCCGGAGAAGAGGGCGTACTGGAAGATGGGGTCCGCCAGGCTGTAGCTCCCCCCTATCAGCCCTGAGGCCCTGGGATCCGACACCACCCCCTCCTGGAAGCCCCTGAGCTGCTCAAGGGCGAGGGGGTTCAGGAGCCTCCCCTTCACCAGGACGAAGAGCTGGCTCTGACCCCCGAAGAGGTCCTCCATCCTGTGCTGGGTCTGTAGGGACTCCACCCCGGAGGGAAGGAGGAGGTCGAAGGACATGGTGGAGCCCACCCTGGGGGCCACCAGGGCGGAGAGGGCCACGGTCACCGCCAGGGCCGCCAGGATGGGCTTCCTGTGGCGCGCGATCCTCCTGCCCAGCGAGGCCAGGCCCCTGCTCACCCCGCCCTCCCGTCCCGCCCTCCCCACCCCTCCGCTGCCGAGCAAGGCCGGGAGGAGGAGAAGCGTGAGGAGGAAGGCGAAGGAAACGGCCAGGGCGGCGAACTGCCCCAGGGTCCTGACGGGGGGGAGGTCGGAGATGGAGAAGGAGAGGAAGCCTATCAGGGTGGTGAGGAAGCACATGAGCACCGCCGTCCCCACCCTCCTGGCGGAGGTTCCCAGGGCCTCCGCGAATCCCTCCCCCCTCCCCCTCTCCTCGTAGTACCTGGAGAGGAAGTAGAGGGAGTAGTCCACCCCGGCCACCATGGAGATGGGGATGAGGGCCACGTGGATGGAGGTGAAGTCCGACCCCGTCAGGCCCATCACCCCCATGGTCCAGAGGGCCGCCAGCCCCACCACCAGCAGGCACCTGCCCACATCGGAGAGCCTGCGGAAGGTCAGGAAGAGGATGAGGCAGACGAAGACGACGGTGGCGGGGATGAGCACGCTGTTGTCCCTCTGCATGATCCTCCCTATGTCCCTCTCCATGCTGTAGAGCCCCGTGAGCCCCAGCCTCAGGTTCTCCGCCGCCCTGAGCTTCTCCCTCACCTCCCCCACGGCCTTCGTCAGCTCCTCCTTCGGGAGGGAGGAGTTGAGGTAGACTCTCATCAGGCCGGCCCTGAGGTCGGGGGTGAGGTAGCCCCTGAGCTGCTGGGAGAGCCGGGGATCGGAGAGGATGGTCAGGTAGGCACCCATCACCAGGTTCTCCGTGAGGGGATCCCGGGAGGGGTCCGTGAGGAGCGCCCTCACCTGCGGAAGCTGCTGGAGGAGGAGGTCGGCGTAGGACTGGCATCCCACCACCCTGTTTTCCAGCTCGGGGGAGGAGAGGAGGAGGTTCTCCAGGCCGAGGAGCTCGCGGAGGCTCCCCGCCCTCAGGAGGTTCTCCCCCTCCACCAGCGCCGTCTCGAAGCTCATGCCCTGGAACTCCTCCGCCGCCTTCAGGGTCACCCTGACCGAGGCCTGCTCGGAGGAGAGGAACTTCTTGTAGTCGGAGGTCTGCCTCACCCGGCTGGCCCCGTAGGCCATGAGGAGGGAAACGAGGATCACGGCCAGGATCACGGCTCCCCTTCTCCTGGCGCAGGAGACGGCCACCCTGTCGAGCATCTAAGGGGGGTTCATGCCCCCTCTTAAAAGGTTTTCAGGGGGGCGGGTGGCGAGCTCCAACCCGGACTAGGTGGACAGAGGTCCCCCGCTGGAGCGGGTGCTGCCGAAGCCCCTCTCCCCCCTCTCCGTGGGCGAGAGCTCTCCCTCCTCCAGCTCCACCTCCGCGCAGGGGAGGAGGAGGAGCTGGGCCAGGGGCTCACCCTTCCCTATCCTGAGGGGCTCGCGCCCCAGGTTCCTCACCAGCACCCTCACCTCTCCCCGGTAGGAGCTGTCCACCACCCCCGCCCCCGTCCCGAACCGGTGGGCCAGGCCGCTCCTCTCCTTCACGATCCCCACGTAACCCCTCGGGATCTCCACCGCTATCCCCGTTCCCACCCACCTGCTCTCCCCCGGCTCCACCACCACCTCCTCGGAGCTGAAGAGATCCACGCCCGCATCCCCCTCGTGCCTGGGGCCCTCTATCCTCGCCGAGGGGTCGAGTTTCCTGTACCTCAGCTTCATCTCAGTCCCTCCCCTCTGGAAGAGCGGGGAAAAATATGACCGGCTCTGGCCTGCCCTTCCCTGCCCTCGAAGCGGTGCCCTCTAAAACCCCTCCGCTCAAGGAGGATGGATGGAGAGGGACTACCGGGCAGTGGGGCTGAGGGTGGGGCTGGAGATCCACCAGGAGCTGAACACGGACAAGCTCTTCTGCCGCTGCCCCTCCGTCCTGAGGGAGGAGAGGGCTCCCCTGCTGGTGAGGAGGAGGCTGCACCTCTCGCAGAGCGAGCTGGGGGAGACGGACAGGGCGGCCCTGCTGGAGGTGTCCAGGGAGAGGGAGTTCCGCTACCAGGTCTACCCGGATACCCTCTGCCTGGTGGAGCTGGACGAGGAGCCCCCCCACCCCCTCAACGAAGAGGCACTGGAGGCGGCCCTGATCTTCTCCCTGATGGTGGAGGCGAAGCCCGTGGACGAGATCCACGTGATGAGGAAGATCGTGGTGGACGGGAGCAACACCTCGGGCTTCCAGCGCACGGCCCTCATCGCCACCGACGGAAGGCTGAGGACGGAGAAGGGGGTCTTCCACCTGCCCACCATCTGCCTGGAGGAGGATGCGGCCAGGAAGGTGGGGGAGGGGGAGGGATACGTGGAGTACCGCCTGGACAGGCTGGGGGTTCCCCTGCTGGAGGTGGCCACCGCCCCCGAGTTCTCCGACCCCCAGACCCCCAGGGAGGTGGCCCTGAGGCTGGGGCTCCTGCTGAGGGCCACGGGCAGGGTGAAGAGGGGGCTGGGGACGATAAGGCAGGACCTGAACATCTCCATCTCGGGTGGCTCCAGGCAGGAGATCAAGGGGGTTCAGGAGCTGGACCTCATACCCGCGGTGATAGAGAGGGAGGTGCAGAGGCAGCTGGCCCTCCTGGAGATAAGGGAGGAGCTGAGGAGGAGGGGGGCGGGAGGGGTGGAGAGGAGGTTCGTGGACGTCTCCCACCTCTTCCGAGGGACCCGCTCCAAGCTGCTGCGGGGGGCCCTGGAGAGGGGGGAGAGGGTGGTGGCCCTCAGGCTCCCCAAGTTCGCGGGGCTGCTGAGGAGGGAGGTACAGCCCGGGAGGAGGTTCGGCACCGAGCTCTCGGACAGGGCCAGGGTGGAGGGAGGGGTGGGGGGAATCCTGCACACGGACGAGCTCCCCGGCTACGGGATCTCCGGGGAGGAGGTGGAGGGGCTGAGAAGGGAGACCGGGGCGGGGGAGGAGGATGCGGTGGTGATGGTGGTGGGGCCGGAGGAGAGGTGCGGGAGGGCGCTGGAGGCGGTGGCGAGGAGGGCGGAGGAGGCCCTGCTGGGGGTGCCGGCTGAGACCAGGAGGGCCCTCCCCGACGGGAACACGGAGTTCATGAGGCCCCTGCCCGGCGCGGAGAGGATGTACCCGGAGACGGACATCCCTCCCCTCCCCCTCACCCCCGAGAGGCTCTCTTCCCTCCGCCTACCCGAGCCGCCCGAGAGGGTGAGGGAGAGGCTGGTGAGGGAGTACGGGCTCCCCGCGGAGGTGGCGGAGCGCCTCCTCCTCTCCGGTGCGGTGGAGGCCTTCGAGAGGCTGGTGAGGGGCTCGGGGGCCCAGGCCAGGCTGGTGGCCTTCACCCTGCTGGAGACCCTGGTGAGCCTCAGGAGGGAGGGGGTGAGGGTGGAGGGAATAGGGGAGGAGTTCATGCTGGGGGCCCTCAGGGAGGTGGCCTCGGGGAGGGTGGCCAAGGAGGCCCTCCCCGAGCTCCTGAGGAAGGGGGCGGAGGGGAAGGGGGTGGAGGAGG
>QNVD01000029.1 GCA_004347925.1 Hadesarchaea archaeon | reverse complement strand
CATCAAGCGGGTACCGCGAGTCCGTGAGGACTGGGCCGAGAGGCCCGACCCTGGCACAGAAACGGCACCCGCCGGTCTCCCGAGGAGGATGGGGCGGAAACGCCGAGAGGGAACCGGGGGATGAAACGGCCAATCCGCGGGATGCAAGGGCAAGCCTCCGTCGAGGAGCACCCGCTCGAGACGGGTGGTGGCCCGCTAAGCCGGATGCTGCCTAGAACAGAAGGTGGATTACGGCCAGGACGCCGGCACCTCCCCCTTTTTATCCCGGGAGGGAAGAGGAGAAAAGTATGGGAAAGAAGTGGGGACACTACGCGGTGGGAGGGAGGAGCCAGCCCGTGACCTGCATCTACTGCGGGCGCCTCACCCCGAGGGTGAAGGCCATACCCGTCCGGAAGGGCTCCTGGCTGGACACGAAGGTGATCCCGGGCCTGGACAGGAGGAAGGTCTTCATCCCCTCCAGGAAGGCCTACGCCTGCATCTCCTGCGCCAAGCACAGGGGACTGCTGTGATCAGGCCCTCCTCTCCCTGGCCTTGGGCCTGAGCCCGGTGTAGCCGCACTTCCGGCACTTGGTGGCCTTCCAGGCGTTGTGGGCGTTGCACCTCATGCATATCTTCACGTTGAAGAGCCTCTTCTCCGCCACCTCGAACCTGGCCATCCTATCCCCTCCGCAGGGCCTTGAAAACATGGGGGAGCTTGCCTATTAAATCTGAGGCGGTGAAGCCGTAGCCCTTCTCCTCCAGGCAGAGGTCCCCCGCGGCCCCGTTCACGTAGGCCCCGGCCCAGGCCGCCTCGAAGGTCCCCAGGCCCTGGGCCATCAGCCCGCCCACCACCCCGGAGAGGACGTCCCCCGTGCCCCCCACCGTCATGCCCGGGTTCCCCGTCCGGTTGAGGAGGACCTCCCCCTGGGGGGAGGAGATCACGTCCACCCTCCCCTTCAGGAGGAGCACGCACCCCAGCCTCCTCGCCTCCTCCGAGACCACCTCCGCCCTCCCCCTCAGCTCCCCGGGCACCTCCCTCCCCGTGAGCGCCCTGAACTCCCCCGCGTGGGGGGTGAGCACCGCCCTCATCCCCTCCATCCTCCTCCCCCTCACGGCCTTCAGGGCATCCGCGTCCAGCAGCACGGAAAGGGAGGGGTGTCTGCTCCTCACCTCCTCGAGGAGGGAGAGGACCGCCTCCCCCGTCTCCTCCCTGCCCCCCAGCCCGGGACCCACGATCAGGGCATCGCACCTCTCCAGCTCCGGGAGGAGGTGGGGGAGGACCTCGGGTCCCAGGTCCCTGCAGGGAAGCTTCAGGGTGATCAGGTCGGGGGAGAAGGTGTTGATGAGCCTGGCCGTATCCTCCGGGGAGGCCACCGTGACCAGATCCACCCCCGATCGGAGGGCGGCGAGGGCTGCCAGGGCGGGGGCCCCCACGTACCTGGAGCTTCCCCCCACCACCAGCACCCTCCCGTTCTCCCCCTTGTGGGAGTCCGGCCTCCTCCGGGGGAGGACCCTGCGGACCTGGACCCTCCCCACATACCTCAGCTCCATCCTCCCCCTCCCGGCCGGGATACTTCTCAGCAAAGGATAAATAGTGAGGGGGGAAAGAGGAGGGGTAAAAAAAAGAAAGGAGGGATGAAATGGATTTTGAGCTGACCGAGGACCAGCGGATGTTCAAGGACACCCTGAGAGAGTTCCTGCAGAAGGAGTTCCCGGAGTCCTATGTGAACAAGAGGGACAGGGAGGGGCCCCTCACCAGGCAGGAGGCCGTGCAGATCATGAAGAAGTTCAAGAGCATAGGGATAGGCCTGGACCCGGAGAACATAAGGTCCATGATGGACCCGATGATCTTCTGCATCTTCGCCGAAGAGGTGGGAAGGGTGTGGCCCAGCCTCCTCCCGCTCTTCGGGATGGGGGCCATCCCGGCCCTCTTCGCACCCTTCGCCGACGACGACGTGAAGGACAGGATCCTGCGCAGGATGGAGAGGGCCGAGTTCATAGGGTGCTTCGCGGAGACGGAGCCGGAGGCGGGCTGCGACACCTCCAACATCAAGACCACCGCCAAGCTGGAGGGAGACCACTACGTCATCAACGGCAGGAAGACCTGGATAAGCAACGCGCCCATCGCCGACACCGCCTGGGTGGGGGCCAAGAGCAGCGAGACGGGGATGGAGACCTTCTTCCTGGTGGAGAAGGAGGTTTCCGGCTGGGAGACCAACGAGCTCCACAAGATAGGGTGGAAGGCCTCCCCCACCGGGGAGATGTTCTTCGACAACTGCAAGGTTCCCCAGAACAACGAGATGAGCGTGCTGGTGGGACGGGCCTTCGAGCAGGGGGGACTCCCGGTTTCGGAGGGGTACATGAAGCTCCTGACCTCGGTCTCCCCCGTGACGGCCATGCTGACCATGCCCAGGGCGGGGATGTGCCTGATGTCCGTGGGGATAGCGGAGGCGGCCTTCGAGAAGGCGGTGCAGTACGCTAAGGAGAGGGTGCAGTTCGGGAAGCCCATCGGTAAGTTCCAGCTGATCCAGGAGATGCTGTACCAGATGAACGTGCTGATAGAGACGGCCAGGCTGCTGGGGTACAGGGCGGTGTACGCCATCAGCAAGGGGGACCCCGACGCCAGGAGGCTCTCCGCCATGGCCAAGGTGTACGGAGGGGAGGCGGCGGTGAAGGTGACCTACATGGCCATGCAGATCTTCGGGGGCAACGGCCTCTCCGACGAGATGCCCCTGGAGAGGTACTTCCGCGACGCCAGGATGCAGACGGTTCCGGACGGCACCAGCGAGATCATGAAGCTGATCACGGGGTACTCCATCCTCGGCAAGGGCTTCTCGGCCTACGCCTGAAAAACCGACCCATAATTTTTTTTCTTCCCCAGTTTTCTCTGCAGCCTAATTCGGCCTCGACCGCCAACCGCGGGATGCCGCCGGCGGTTTGTGAGCGGAAAAGGCCTCGGGCCTCGCCGCCTTCGCGGAAGAGTTAAATAGGTAAAGACGGGTATAGGTTGTAATTTTTCGGGGAGAGGAGTGATCGAGGTAAGGTTCCACGGAAGGGGAGGCCAGGGGGCGGTTACGGCAGCCCGCATGCTCGCCGAGGCGGCCTTCCTGGAGGGGAAGTACGCGCAGGCCTTCCCCTTCTTCGGGGCGGAGAGGAGGGGGGCCCCCGTGGTGGCCTTCGCCAGGCTGGACAGCAGGCCCATCCGGATCAGGAGCCAGATCTATCAGCCCGACCACGTGGTGGTGCTGGATCCCACCCTCCTGAGGGCGGTGAACGTGACGGAGGGGCTGAAGCCCGGGGGTACCCTGGTCCTGAACTCCAGGGAGGCCCCGGGAAGCCTGGGGGCGGGCAAGGTGGTGTGGGTGGACGCCACCTCCATAGCCGTGCAGGAGCTGGGGGCCCCCATCACCAACATGGCCATGCTTGGGGCCTACGTGAGGGCCACGGAGGAGGTGAGCCTGGACTCCGTCCTCAGGGCGGTGGGGGGTTACTTCAAGGGGAAGGCGGGGGAGAGGAACCAGAGGGCCATAAGGAGGGCCTACGAGGAGGCCAGTACATGAGGCTCCTTCCGGGCTTGGTGATAGACAGGCCTGGGAGCAGCGCGGAGTACCTGACCTCTGGATGGAGGTACCTGCGCCCGGTGAGGGAGAAGAGGACGGCTCCCTGCGCCCGCTCCTGCCCGATAGGGAACGACCTTCCCGGAATCCTCTACCTGGTGGGGAGGGGCAGGATGGAGGAGGCCTGGAGGCTCCTCAAGGCCACCAACCCCTTCCCCTCCGTGTGCGGGAGGGTGTGCTACCGGTTCTGCGAGTCCGCCTGCAACAGGGGGGAGCTGGACGAGCCCCTGGCCATAAGGGCGGTGGAGCGCTTCCTGGGGGACCTGGGGAGGGAGAGGGGGTGGAGGGGGG
>QNVD01000289.1 GCA_004347925.1 Hadesarchaea archaeon | reverse complement strand
CTCTCCATCCCAGTGGGAGCAGCCGGCGGGCCCCTTCCCCCCGGTTAAAAAAAACGGGAACTCACCTAATTCGAGGAAAACCCGTCCGGGAAAGGCGGGCCCGGCGGGATTCGAACCCGCGACCTACAGGTTTCCCCTCTTCCGATCCGAAGCCTGCCGCGCTTTCCTGGCTGCGCCACGGGCCCGTTAGACCCTTCCCCTCCCCCGTTTTGAATCTTTCACCAAGGCCTTTTTATTACCGCGGCCTTCCTTCTCATCTGAGGGCTTTGAAGGCTCTGGTGGTGGTCTGCGACGGGCTGGCGGATCGCCCCCTGAGGGAGGGGGGGCTGACCCCCCTGGAGAGGGCCGAGACCCCCCAGATGGACCGGATAGCGGAGGAGGGGATCTGCGGCCTGATGGACCCCATCGCCCCCGGCATCACCCCTGGCAGCGATACCGCCCACCTCTCCCTCCTGGGCTACGACCCCTTCCAGACCTACTCCGGCAGGGGACCCTTCGAGGCGGCGGGGGCGGGCCTCCCCCTCAGGAAGGGGGACGTGGCCTTCAGGGTGAACTTCGCCACGGTGGACGAGAACCTCCTCCTCAGGGACAGGAGGGCCGGCCGACTGAGGGACGGGAGGGAGCTGGAGGAGCTCCTCCGGGGGATAAGGGTGGAGGGGGCGGAGATCCTCTTCAGGAGCACCTCCTCCCACCGGGCCGTCCTGGTGCTGAGGGGCAAGGGCCTCTCCCACCAGGTCTCCAGCAACGACCCCCACACCACGGGGGTGAGGGTGGAGGGGGTGAGGCCCCTGAGCGCGGCGGGGAGGAAGACGGCCAGGATCCTCAACGAGTTCCTGAGGAAGGCCAGGGAGGTCCTGGAGGAGGCCCCCCTGAACAGGAGGAGGAGGGAGCAGGGGCTGCCGCCCGCCAACTACCTGCTGGTGAGGGGAGGGGGGACGGTTCCCTCCCTGGAGCCCCTGGAGAGCAGGTTCTCCCTCAGGGGGGCCTGCGTGGCCGCCGCCGCCCTGGTGAGGGGGGTGTGCAGGCTGGCGGGGATGGAGGTGGCGGAGGTGCCCACCTCCACCACGGGGGTGGACACGGACCTGGAGGCGGAGGTGGCGGAGGTGGAGAGGAGGCTGGAGGAGAGCGACCTGGTGCTCTACTCCATCAAGGGGTTCGACGAGGTCAGCCACGACGGGGACGCCAGGAGGAAGATAGAGTTCATAGAGCGCTTCGACGGCTACCTCCCCAGGCTGAGGGAGATGGCGGACTTCCTGGTCCTGACGGCGGACCACTCCACCCCCGTGGAGGTGAGGGAGCACACGGCGGACCCCGTTCCGGTGGTGATAGCGGGCCCTGGGGTGAGGACGGACGAGGTGAGGAGGTTCGGGGAGAGGTCCTGCGCCAGGGGGGGGCTGGGGAGGATAAGGGGGACGGAGCTCCTGCCCATCCTGGTGGACCTGATGGGGAGGTCCAGGAAGTTCGGGGCCTGATCGCATGTACCTGATGCTCGGGGCGGGGGACGTGGGGCTGGAGGTGGCGGAGCGCCTGAGGAAGCTGGGGAGGGAGGTGACCTTCGCGGTGGCCGATCCCAGGCAGGCCGACCTCCTCTCGGGGAGGGGGTTCAGGGTGGAGCCCTGGGACCCCTCCTCCCCCACCCTGGCCCAGCTGCTCCAGCGGGCGGAGGCCCTGGTGCTGGTCTCCCAGGACCTGGTGGAGGCGGAGAGGATGCTGGAGGAGGTGGGGGGCCTGAGGAGGGGCTCCCTTCCCCCCCTCCTGGCCCTGGTCCCCGACGAGCTCTTCGAGCTGGACTTCAGGGCCAGGGGGGCGGAGGTGGTCCTGCCCCTCTCCCAGCTCGCCTCCGAGAGGCTCCTCTCCGCCCTGGAGGACCTGGAGGGGCTGAGGAGGGAGAGGGAGCTGAGGGAGCTCCTCCTCTCCCGCAGGGGGGGGAGGATGCTGGTGGTGACCCAGATCAACCCCGACCCCGACGCCCTGGCCAGCGCCGCCGCCCTTAAGAGGTACGCCAGGGCCTTCGGGGTGGAGGCGGACGTGGCCTGCGCCGGGGAGGTGGGGGGATACCCCCAGAACAGGGTGATGAGGAACCTGCTGGAGCTGGAGCTCCTGGACCTGAAGGCGGTGGACTTCGAGAGGTACGCCCTCTACGCGCTGGTGGACGTCTCCACCCGCTCCAACTCCGCCCTGCCCGAGCGGATCTTCCCCACGGTGGTGATAGACCACCACTCGGTCCCGGCCAGCGAGGTGCAGGGCAAGTTCAAGGACATCAGGGTCACGGGGGCGGCCTCCACCCTCCTGGCCAAGTACCTCTGGTTCGGGGGGGTGGAGATGGATCCTCCCCTGGCCGCCGCCCTGGCCCTGGGGATAGTGACGGACACCCTCCACTTCACCAGGGGGACCACTCCCATGGACTTCGAGGTCTTCCAGCGCCTCCTGCAGAAGGCGGACCTAGACCTCCTGAGGGGCCTGCAGTCCTCCCTCTTCTCCAAGGAGGCCTTCGACCTCCTGGCCAGGTCCCTCAGGAGGGCGAAGCTGGTGGGGGGGTGCTACGCGGCCTATCTCGGGGAGGTGGAGGACCCGGACTCCGTTCCACAGATCGCGGACTTCCTCCTCCTGAGGGAGGGGGTCACCCACACCCTGGCCTACGGGCTCCACGAGGGGGTGGTGAGGATCTCCGCCAGGACCAAGGACAAGGGCATCCACCTGGGGCAGATCCTGAGGGAGCTCTTCCCAGGCTTCGCGGGGGGGCACCCGGGCATGGCGGCCGGCTCCGTCCCCCTCAGGCTGCTCACCAGGGTGAGCCCCCAGAGCCCCTCCTTCCGGGCCTCCCTGGACAGGGCGGTGGTCAGGCGCTTCCTGGCCAAGCTGGGCCTGGTCCCCGGGGGGAGAAGGGAGAAGTGAGGAAGGGTTACCTGCGCGGGCTCCTCAGGGGAAGGCTCCCCCCGGAGGAGCTGGGGAGGCTCCCCGCCGGCTTCCAGAGGGTGGGGCACGTGGCTCTCCTTCGCCTGCCCCCGGAGCTCTGGGAGAGGAGGAGGGAGATAGGGGAGGCGCTGGTGGGCAGGAACGGGATAAGGACGGTGGCGGTGCTGAGGGGGGTGGAGGGGAGGGAGAGGAGGCCGGAGGCGGAGGTGGTGGCCGGGGATCCCGAAACGGTCACCCTGCACCGGGAGCACGGCTGCCTCTTCAGGCTGGACCCCCTCAGGGTCCTGTTCTCCCCCGGGAACCTGCACGAGAGGGGGAGGCTCCCGAAGCTGGTGAAACCCGGGGAGGTGGTGGTGGACCTCTTCGCGGGGGTGGGGCAGTTCTCCCTCCCCATAGCCAGGCTGGCCAGGCCCTCCAGGGTTTACGCGGTGGAGCTGAACCCCCTGGCCTACCGCTACCTCTGCGAGAACGTCAGGCTGAACGGGCTGGGGGAGGTGGTGGTTCCCCTGCTGGGGGACTGCGAGAGGGTGGCGCCCAGGGGGGTGGCGGACAGGGTGATCCTGGGGATCCTGCACGTCACCCACCGCTACCTCCCCCTGGCCGGGGAGGTGCTGAAGCCCTCCGGGGGCTTCCTCCACTACCACGAGAGCGTGCCCGTCCCCCTCCAGTTCACCCGCCCCGTGGAGAGGGTGAGGGCGGCCTTCCCCGGCAGGGAGGTGGAGATCCTGGGGGTGAGGAGGGTAAAGAAGTACTCCCCGGGGGTGGTGCACGTGGTGGTGGACGCGCGGGTGGGCCCGGCAACCTTTAAAGCCCGCGCGGAGGGAGAGGGAGGATGCTGAGGACGTGCAGCTCCTGTCTGCGTCCCATCGTGGCGGAGGTGGCGGTGCACTTCCCCTGCCCCCAGTGCGGGGAGGAGGAGATCTGGAGGTGCAGGAGGTGCAGGAAGCTGAGCAACCCCTACCGGTGCCCGAGGTGCGGGTTCACCGGTCCCTGAGGTGAGGGGATGAGCAGGGTGGCGTTGACCATAAGGGTGATGCCGGAGGGAACGGAGGTGGACCTGAACGAGCTGGAGAGGAGGATAAGGGAGCTGGCCCAGGTCACCTCCGTCTCTAGGGAGCCCATAGCCTTCGGGCTGGAGGCCCTGCTGCTGGTGGCCATAGTCCCGGACGCGGCGGGGGGAAGCGAGCCCCTGGAGAGGGCCCTGCAGGAGCTCCCCGGGGTGGGGAGCGTGCAGGTGGTGGGGATCACGCTGGTGTGAGGTGGTGGGGTGAGGCTCGATCCCAGGATCACCTCCCTCTACCCCGGCTTCCTGGCCGGGAGCGCGGTGGTGACGGGCCTGACGGTGGAGACCTCCGTGGAGGGGCTGGAGGAGAGGAAGAGGGCGGTGCTGGAGGCCTGGGGGTCGAGGGACCTCCGGGAGCTCTCCCCCTACTCCGAGTTCCTGCGGAGGATGGGCCTGGAGGAGGGCGCCTTCCCCCTCAGGCTCTGGGCGGAGGAGGCGAGGAGGGGGAAGTTCCCCGCCAGGAACAACGTGCTGGACTCCTGCGTGCTGGCCTCCCTGGAGCACCTGGTGCCGGTGGGGGCCCACGACCTGCTGAAGGTGAGGGGGGAGGTGGAGGTGACCCTCTCCTCCGGGGAGGGATCCCTCACCCTGCAGGACGGCTCCAGGATCACCCCGCGCCAGGGGGAGATCGTGCTGAGGGACGGGGAGAAGCTCCTCGCTTCCTACGGGAGGGGGGAGGGCTCTGGGACCAGGATAGGCTTCGAGACCTCAGGGGTGCTCTTCGTGGCCTGGAACGCCCCCGGGATCCCCCGCGGGAGGGTGGAGGAGGCCCTCAGGGCGGTCTCCACCTACGCCCGGAGGTACTGCGGGGGGCACGTGGAGAAGGTGGAGATCCTCGAGTAGCCGGGCGTGGCCTAGCGGATGATGGACTCCACGGGCCGGCCGAAGTATCGGTCCTTCTCGGAAATTCCCAGCGTTTTCAGGGTCTGGACCTCAAGTTCATATCCGGTGAGGTTACCGAACCTTTCGATCACCCCGTCCACCCTCTCCCTCAGTTTTTCCCCGAGTTCCAACTTGAGGTCGGATCCCCCTCTCTTCTCCGGCGAACCGAGGGAGATTCCCCGGCAAACCGGGGAAGATTCCAAACCCCCGGGGCCTTCCCGGATTTTTCCCTCCTTCACCAGCTCGTTGTAGCAGTTCATTACCTCGAAGCTGAAAACGCCGTAGTGGTAGATCAGGAAGGAATCCCCGAGCAGGGATTTTCTCACCAGCCTCCCGAGCCCAGGGTCGAAGTGCTCCACTAGGAACATGAGCTTCATCAGCTTCTTCCTCCCCTCGCATTGGCCCAGTCTGGAGGGGAGGTACAGCAAAACTTCCTTGGTTTTCTCGCTCCATACTTCCCTGTTTTTGGGTTTCCGTCTATAAGGGGCTCCGTGGCCGCTCCAAGATGATAATCCGGTCTGCTGGATCGCGACCCGAAGGAGCCCGGGCACCCCTTAGACCCCATGGACTGCTTTCAAATTCCCAACTTTTTCAGTAGTTTCGATGTTCGGATTATCTCGGTGTCCCCAATCCGCTTCAGGGCGAGGATCCCCTTATCCCCGGAGACAAAATAGTCGGCCCTGCTCACAGCCGTCGCTGCCAGAACTGGAACATCCGCTTCATCACCGATCAGCCCAGCATATCTTTCTTCGTAGCCTTTGTAGGCGCTTTTGGGTATCCTCTCATGCCTCACCA
>QNVD01000288.1 GCA_004347925.1 Hadesarchaea archaeon | reverse complement strand
GGGGTGGGAGGGGGGGACAGGGTGCTGGAGGTGGGGGCGGGGGTGGGGAACCTCACCCTCCTCCTGGCGAGGAGGGCGGGTGAGGTGATAGCGGTGGAGAGGGATCCCAGGCTGGTCTCCCTCCTCCGGAGGGTGCTGGAGGAGGAGGGGTGCGGGAACGTGAGGATCCTGCAGGGGGACGTGCTGAGGCTGCCCCTCCCCCCCTTCAACAAGGTGGTCTCCAACCTCCCCTACTCCCTCTCCTCCGAGCTCACCTTCAGGCTGCTGGAGCGCGGCTTCGAGGTGGCCGTCCTCATGTACCAGCTGGAGTTCGCCAGGAGGCTGGTGGCCGCGCCCGGATCGGAGGACTACGGGCGCCTCACGGTCAGCGCCTTCTACCGGGTGGAGGTGGAGCTGCTGGAGGAGGTACCCCCCTCGGCCTTCTTCCCCCCTCCCAGGGTGAGGTCGGCCGTGGTGAGGATGAGGCCCAGGGCCCCCCCCTTCAGGGTGAAGGACGAGGAGAGGTTCGAGAGGGTGCTCAGGGTCCTCTTCCACCATCCCAGGCAGAAGGTCAGGAACGCCCTCTACCACTCCTTCACGGAGCTCTTCCCCCACCTCCGCCTGGAGAAGCACGAGAGGAGGGCGGTGCTGGACCGCCACCTCCCTCCCGAGCTGGCGGGGGCCAGGGTCAGGGACCTCCCCCCCCGCGAGCTCGCCCGCCTCTCCGACCTGCTGGGGGAGCTGGAGGCCTCAGGGGAGCGCCCTTCCCAGGAAGTCCAGAAGGGCTGAGTTGAAGGAGGAGGGATCCTCCGCCATGGAGAGATGGCCCACCTCCCTGAGGATCACCAGGGAGGAGCCCTCCAGCCTCTGGTGGAGGTACTCCTGGTACCAGGGGGGAGTGAGGGTGTCGTCCCTTCCCCCCACGATGAGCACGGGCTTCTTTATCTCGGAGAGCCTCGCCCTGCAGTCGAAGGCGTCGCAGGCCTCGAAGTCCGCCAGCCCCACCTCCGGCCTCGTCCTCTTCAGCTCCTCCTCCAGCCCCCTGAGCTCCCCCTCCCTCCTCCTCCCCTTCCCCCCCAGCATGCTGTTCCACCCCACCTCCATGGCACCCCTGAAGTTCTCCCTCAGGACCTGAAGGAGGAGGGGGGAGACCCCCAGCTTGGCCCCGGTGTTGGCCAGGACCAGCGCCCTCACCTTCTCGGGGTGGTCCAGCGCGAGCTGGAGGGCCACGGCCCCTCCCATGGAGTGTCCCACCACCGCGGCCTCCTCCGTGCCCAGGGCCTCCATCAGCCCCGCCACGGCCTCGGAGTAGTCCCGGATGGAGGGTGAAGGGGAGGGAAGGGGATCGGACCTGCCGTGCCCGGGGAGGTCGGGGGCCACCGCCGAGTACCTCCCCCTCAGGGCCTCCAGCTGGGGCTTCCAGAGGTGATGGGTGAGGGCAGCCCCGTGCAGGAGGTACACGGGGAACCCTTCCCCCTCCCTGACGTAGAAGAGCTTCAGGCCGCCCACTTCCTGGTAGGGCACAACCCCAACCCCCTGTTTCCTTCCACGCGCCCTTTTATATCGGTTGCCCCAGCTTGGGAACCCAGCGGGGATTTTTACCCGGCAGGCCAAGGAGAGGGGATGAGGATCCTGCTGGACGAGATGTACAGTGGGCTGAAGCCCTTCCTGAGGCTTCTGGGCTGGGAGGTGCGCACGGTGGAGGAGGAGGGGCTGAGGGGGGCGGAGGACGAGCAGGTGGTGGAGCAGGCCGCCAGGAGGGGGCTGGTGCTGGTCACGCAGGAGCAGAGGGTCCACGAGCTGGCCAGGCTGAGGGGGGTCCCCTGCGTGCTGGTGGGCTTCGGTGACATCGCCAGGATCGTGCACGAGAAGCTCAGGGAGCTCGCTCCGGCCTCGGGCGCGGCGGAGGCCTCTCCCCCCAAGCCGGCTCTGCCGGTGGCCCGGTATCCTGAGAGGGGCTCCGGAGGGGTCGTGGTTTCCCCCAGGGAATCCCCCGGCCCCCGCGGGAGGGTGTATCGGTCCTCCGTGAGGCGCCGGAAGGGCTTGGGGGCCGGGAGGTGAAGCCCGAGTTCCCTCCCCGGGTGGCTACAGCCGTCGGGGATTTGGGATTCCAAAGTGGGTAAACAGGTATATAGGGCGGAAGGAAGAAAGTTAAAGGTGAAGAGCTACTCCACCATCCAGAGGGAGGTGGACAGGTTTCTGGGGAAGCACTGGAGAGAGGTCTTCGAGGTCTGGTGGAGCTGCGTGGAGGATGTGGGGAGGAGCCTGGAGGAGGCGGTCTCCTTGGGGCTGGGAGGGGGCTCGCCCACCATGATCCTCTACGACGCGGGGGCCAGGTCGGGGATGCAGGTATACCGGTGGCTGAGCAACTCCCTGAAGCTGGGGGCCAGGAGCGTGAAGGAGAAGACCCTCTACACGGACGCCTTCTTCACCCGCAGCGGCATGGCCCGCGGGGTGGAGTTCCTTAAGGAGGGGGGAAGGAACATCCTGAGGTACAAGGGGGGGACCATCTTCGCCAGGAAGAGGGGCGTGGTGGGGAGGAGGGTGTGCCACTACACCGCGGGCTTCATCGCCGGGGCGACCCGCCTCATCACGGGTAAGGAGTACATCGTGGAGGAGGTGAGGTGTTTCTCCAACGGGGAGAAGGACTGCGACTTCTGGGTCAAGCCCTTCGGCCTCACCGCAGGGGCGTGAAACAGGTCTGCGGTGGGACTGAACGTCCCCATGCAGAGCTACATGCCACGGTGCTGACGAGGACCCGAACTCGTGAGCGGATTCTGAGGAGAGTGGAATCGCTCAGAGGCTCCAAGAAATCCCTCCAGCTGGGTCGGTTCCCATGTGGGAGTTAGAATCCAGCGGGTCCAAAGTCGCCTACTCTCCCCACCCACTGCGGAACCTTGTATATCCTGAGCTTTTCTTGGGAGTAAAACAAGGGGAAATTCAGTTGCAGGAGATAGTTCTCTTCGGGCGATTCGGAATAAACCAGCACGAAACTAGCATTTTCTTCCGCCATTCTTTTACAAAAGAGGAGAGGATCGTTCTCCAACCTCATCTCAAAGGGGAGCGCACCCGAGTTGGATAACCTGACGCCGGCGAGGGGGAGGAAATAGAGTGCTGACCCGTCGCCCGAGTATCTGACGTATCCCTCCCTGAGTTCCGCCATCACCACGTTCTTCGCGATGAGGTTCTCGTAAACTTCGGGGGTGAAAGAGTTTCCCCTGTTTAGGAAGGGGTCACGGAGGAGATGGCCCTGGTTCACCGCCCAAACAGCGTGGAGGTGATAGGGATAGTCGGTGTCAGCGGCAAGATTTTTTACAAAAACCCAAGCAAAAACAATTGCGTAAACTGACACGGTGGCGAGGATGTATGTCTTTTTCATTTCTTTTTCATTTCTCCTCCTGGACAAATAAAAAACTTTGACTATTTTTGCATCGTCCCCCCGATAGCCACCGATCGGGTAGCATGCGCCCGGCCCGATCCCACCGCGTGTTTGGACCCGAGCGTGTTCAAGCCGAAGCACTCAGCCTTGCCATGACGGATAGCTCGAAAAGAAGTTCAGCAGGGAAATTTTACCCGCTTTCGCGGATTTGATGTTAAGGGATGGTGGGGTCGCCGGGATTCGAACCCAGGTCCCTGGCTCCCAAAGCCAGGAGGATAGACCAGGCTACCCCACGACCCCAACGGAGGTCCTCCGGGGCGGATTTATCCTTATCCCGCCCAGAGGACCATCCTGATCCCCACCGCGAGGATCACCACCGCCAGCATCCTCTGCAGCGTCCTGGTGCTCAGCCTCCTGGAGGTGAGGGCCCCCAGCGGCCCGCCCAGGGCGCACCCAGCCGCGAGGGGAAGGGCGTAGGAGGGGGAGAAGTGGCCGAGGAGGAGGTGGGAGAGGAAGGCGGGGAGGGTGGTGAGGGACATCCCGAACATGGCGGTGCCCGCCGAGAGCTTGAGGGACATGCCCAGCGCCAGGAGCATGACGGTCTCGTCCACGATCCCTCCCCCTATCCCGAACATCCCCGAGACGAGCCCGCTGGCGAAGCTGCCTGCCATGGTCACCAGCACCAGGCGGAGGGTGAGGGAGGGGGGAACCTCCCTCCCCGTCCTCCTCCTGAGCCAGAGGTGGCAGGCCACCCCCAGGAGCACCAGGCCGAAGAGGCGTGAAAGGGTCCCCCCCGCCAGCAGGGTGGTCAGGTAGGCCCCCACCACCGCCCCGGGGACGTCCAGGGAGTCCAGCAGGAGCCCCGTCCTGTAGTCCACCCTGCGCTGCAGGGCGTAGGCCAGGGTGGAGGAGCAGGCCACCACCGTGATGGCGAAGAGGCTGGTCCCCACGGCGGTGTGGGGGGAGAGGCCGAGCCAGAGGAGGAGGGGAACCATGAAGATCCCCCCTCCCAGCCCCACGCTCGAGCAGAGGAGGGAGATGAGCAGGCCGGCCGGGAAGAGCAGGAGCTCGGCGGTCACCGCCTCAGCCTACCGGAGGGCTCGCTCGAAGAGGGCCTCCTGCCCCGGGGCCTCCGAGACCCGGATCACCAGCCTGCGGAGGTTGGGACCGGTCAGCCTACCGGCCAGCTCCTCCCCGATCAGCCTGGCCAGCTCCTCCACCGTCACGTTCACCACCGGCAGCCTCACCACATCCTCCGCCGGGAAGAGGAAGGTGCGGTTGCCGGCCCTCACCCTCACCCCGGCTCCCTCCTCCTCCACCCTGACCGCGGGGTTGAGGGTGGGGAGGAGAACCCTGTGGTCGTACTTCCTCAGGATCTCCCCCATCCTCGCCCTGAGCTCGAGGAAGTCCACCACCATCCCCCTCTGGTCCAGCTCCCCCTCCACCCCCACCCTGACCCTCCAGTTGTGCCCGTGCAGGTGCTCGCACCTCTCGTGTTCTGCGATGAAGTGAACCGCCGAGAAGTGCCCGGCCTCCAGCTCTATCCTCACCTCACCCCCCAAAGCCTGTGCACCTGGGGTATTAGAGCTATCTCCCTCACCCCCCTCTCCGCCGCCGCCCTGGAGAAGGGGAGGAGCTCGCGGAGGGGGACCACCCTCCTACCCGCGGTGGCGGGCTGGAGGACCAGGGGGAGGCCGAGCTCCGCCAGGCGGTCGCAGACCCCCTCGAAGTCCTTCAGGTCCTCCTCTCCCCTGACCACCACCTTCAGGAAGGTCTCCGCCCCGGCCCGGGAGGCCATCCTGGCGCAGTCCATCTCCCTCTCGAAAAGCCCCTCCCACTCCTTCTCGGGAACGCTTCCCTGCCCCCTGAGCTTCACGCACAGGGAGAGGTGCCGGAGGTAGGGGAGGACCCTCTCCATGGTGGCGGGCTGGGAGCCGTTCGTTTCGAGATACAGCCTGACCCCCCTCCCCTCCAGGGAGGAGGCCACCTCCACCAGGAAGTCCCCGGCCTCCAGCGGCTCCCCCCCCGTCAGGGAGACGGAGTGGGTGTCGGGGGTGAGGAGGGCCAGGGCCCTCTCCGCCACCTCCTCGGCGGGGAGGGGATTCCTCACCCTCCTGAAGCGCCCGGCGCCCGGCGAGACCTCCACCCTGCACTCAGTGGGTTTGGGATCCCAGTACCTCCTGGTGTCGCAGTAGGAGCAGCGGAGGGAGCAGCCGGCGAAGCGTATGAAGACCTGCCTCCTCCCCACCAGCAGGCCCTCCCCCTGTACGGAGCTGAAGATCTCACCCACGTGCCCCCTCAACCCTCCCCCTCCTCG
>QNVD01000287.1 GCA_004347925.1 Hadesarchaea archaeon | reverse complement strand
CGGGGTCACCGCCCGGGACGGGGAGGTGGCCAGGGACGGGAGGGCGGACGTGAGGATCCTGCTGGACCTGGACGGGGACGGCCGGTGGGACAACAGGATGAGCTCCACGGCCCTGGTGGGCACCCTCCTGCCCAGCAGGTGGTGGGAGAACGGGGAGGAGAGGGGAGACCGGTGGGTGAGGGAGAACGGGGTGCACGTGGAGGAGAACTTCCTCCTCTCGCCCGGCTCCAGGACCCTTCACCGCCTCACCTTTCGCTTCGTCTACGATCCCTTCCACCCCTACCCCCGCAGGATCACCCTCTCCGACGAGGTGGTGGGATGAGGGGACAGACCTCCGTGGAGTACCTGGTCCTCCTCTCCGCCCTGCTGGTGCTGCTGACCACCCTCTCCCTCTCCCTGCGGGACACCTCCGAGGAGGGGATGAGGAGGACCCTCTACCTCTCCCAGGCCCGCTCCGCCTCCGGGGCCCTGGCCTCCGCCCTGGAGAGGGTGATCTCGGGGGGGGAGGGAAGCGTGGAGACGGTCACCGTGAGGCTGGAGGGGAGGTGGAACCTCAGGATCGGGGAGAACGAGGTGAGGGTGGAGGTGCTCTGGGCAGGGGAGGAGCTGGTGGCGGCGAGCCCCTGCAGCCCTGGGATGAGGGGGGAGCTCCTGAACCTCCCGGCGGGGACCTACCCCGTGATCGTGGGCTGGCCGGGGGACGTGGAGAACCTGTGGCTGGAGAACGGGAGGATCTACCTGTACGTGGAGCCCAGGGAGGGATAGGATGAGGGGATTCTTCTCCATGGACGCCCTCTTCGCCCTGACCCTCCTCATGCTGGTCTGCTCCTCCCTCCTGCACGTCTACCAGGGGAGGATGGAGGCGGCCAGGGGGATCTCCTGGGGGCTGGAGGCCAGGATGGTGGGGGAGGAGCTGGCGGGAACCATCAACGCCGTCTACTCCGGCGGCTCGGGCCTGGAGCTGAGGCTCAGGGTGCCGGACAGGCCACCCCTCACCCTGGCCTTCGACAACTCCAGGGGGGAGGTGGTGGTGAGGGGAGAGGGTGGCGAGGTCAGGGTGGGGACGGTGTGCAACAACGTGGAAAACTTCCTCCTTCCCCCGGGGGCGGGGATCCTCAGGGTTTACTGGGAGGAGAACCGGATAAGGGTGGTGAGCGGGTGAGGGGTCAGGCCAGCCTGGAGACGCTCATCCTCTTCGCGGCCATCCTGCTGGCCGTCTCCTCCCTCCTCTACCTGGGGGAGGGGTCGAACGAGGGGCAGGNCCTCCTCTCCTCCGCCAGGGACGGGGCCGAGAACGCCCTGCACAGGCTTCAGCAGGAGTACGGGGGGGCGGCCAGGGTGGAGGGGGTGAGGATGGTGAGGGGGACGGTGGAGATCTCCGTGATGGTCTGGGGGCTCCCCTGCCCCGAGAACGTGGTGAGGGAGGAGGTGAGGGGAGACGCCCTGCGCTTCATGTGGAGGGCCGTGACGGGGAGGTTCCCCTCCACGGTGCAGGACATCCGCACCTCCCGGGGAACCTACGGGGTGGAGGTGGAGGTGGAGGAGGTGAGCAGGTGAGCCGCGGACAGGTCCTCACCCTGGACATGTTCCTGGCCCTCTCCCTGACCGCCCTCCTGCTGAGCTACTCGGGCCTGGTGATGGGGATGGTGCACACCAGGGCCAGGGAGGAGGTCTCCCGCTACTCCCTGGAGAGGGTGGCCAGCGACGCGGCGGAGGCCCTGGTGAGGACGGGGGGGATCCCGGAGAACTGGGAGAGCCTGCCCTCCTCCCTGAAGGTGCTGGGGCTCTCCGGGGACTCAGGCCTGAGCGTGAAGAAGCTGGCCGTGCTCAGGGACCTGTGCAGGAGCGAGAACTGGGATCCCTCCAGGGAGGAGGTGCAGGCGGTCATGAGGCTCTTCGGGGGCCAGAACTTCGAGCTCAGGATCCTCACCCGGAACCTTCTGGTGAGAAAAGATGTGAAGGGGCTAAGCTACACCCTTCAGACCACCCTGTGGGGAGTGGGGGTCTACGTGAGGCTGGAAAACCTGGGACCGGTGGTGAGGGCCACGGTGAGGCTGGAGAGGGGCGGGACGGTGAAGAGTGAGACCGAGGTGGGAGGAACCTTCTCCATGGTGGTCTCCCTGCCGCCCCTCACGGTGGAGGTGGTGGCCGACGGAAAAACGGTGGGGGTCTGGTACGAGGCGGTGATCTGGGACATCTGGCCGGGATGGAACCTGGGGGGATCCTCCGGATGGGAGAACTCGCCGGAGGTGGCCGTGGCCAGGCGCTCCCTTCCCCTGACCTCGGGGGAAATCAGAAACATGGTGGAAAACCGCAGGCACTACGCCCGACCCGATCCCTACACCCTGCCCTTCCTGGTCAAACCGGGTGAGCTGGGCCTCTTCGACTGGTACGTGGTGCTCTCGCCCTCCTCCCCCAACAAGCCCACCACCGACGTGTGGGTAAACCGCTCGGGGGGAAACCCGGACTTCCACTTCCCCTGGGACAACCTCTTCCCCATGTGGTACCACGGCCAGAAGGGCTCCCAGCAGCAGCCCCTGACGGAGGAGGACAACGGGGGGAATCCCAACAACTACCTGACCCTGAAGGTCACGGGGAGCAAGTGGGAGTACGTGGACGTGCTGGTGGTGGCCGTTCCCAGGTGCTCCTCCCCAGAGCTGGCCTACCAGGCCGATCTCCTCCTTCCCGGAGCGCTGGAGGTGAGGGTGTGGAGATGAGGGAGAGGGGATTCGTCTTCAGCCTGGACGCCTGCCTGGCGGTGCTGGTGATGATGATCGCCGTGGCGGGGGTGGCCAGGCTGGAGCCCTGGGGGAGACCGGGCTACGGGTACCTCAAGCTGGAGAGGGGCGCCTGGGACGCCCTGAACGCCCTGGACGGGATGGGGGTGACCAGGTACGTGATAGACTGCCTGAACAACAAGCAGACCGCCGAGGCGGGCAGGGCGGCCAGGGAGAACCTGATCACCCTCCTCCCCCCGGGCGTGGGCTTCAGGTACACGGTGGGGACGGAGGACAACCTCCTGCTGGAGGTCTACCGGGACAACTCGGAGAACTGGAGGGGGAGGTGGGAGAACGCGGGTGAGAGGGCCCTGGCCCTCCACCTCACCTGCGAGTTCATCAGGACGGTGGAGAACCTGGACGTGCTGGTCTGGGCGGACGATGACCAGGACAGGTGGTTCGCCTCCCAGGTGATCAAGCCTGGTTGGACCTACCGGATGACGGACGAGGAGAACACCTTCGTGGCCTACCTGGAGAACAGGGTGGAACCCAACTGGTACCCCGATGTGGTCTTCCTTCCCGACGTCAGCGTGTACTGGAGCGACAACACCCTGAGCACCCTGAACAACTACCTCATGTGGAAGATCGTCACGGGGGGAAGGGAGGTGGGGGGAGGAGCGGTGGCGGGGGGTGACACCCTCTGGTCCAACCGGAGGGACCCCTGGACGAGGCTCTGGGGAATACCCATCTGGCTCAGCCCCTACGGGCAGTTCCTCCTGATGTTCGGGATCTCCCCCAACCCCTTCTCCTCCGATCCCGGGATAGTAAGGTTGATGGGGTCCGGCTACGGCCCCTACGGGGAGAGGATGGAGCTGGTGGATCTAACCCACTACGTGACCACCGGCCTCCCCTTCACGGAGGTTCCCTACCAGGGGGACACCTACTACCAGTACGTGTACGAGACCTCCCCGATCCTGCGGCCCTGGCTCAGAACGCTGGGGAGGTGGGAGAACTGTGAAAACGAGAACATCACCTGGCCCGGGCTGCTGGTGAGGGAGGCCGCGGTGAACCTGGGGCTCCCCTGGTTCGGGATCACCCTCAGATTCATGGAGAGGACCGCCCTCTTCAACGTGAGGATGGCGCAGAGCTCCTATGACTCGGGCTTCGACGGCGTGGAGAGGGAGGAGTGGGTCACCCTGGCCCAGAGATGCCTGGAGTGGGCCTCCAGGCAGAAGGCGGAGCTGCAGCCCATCGCCCTGTACGTGTGGAGGGAGGGAGGATGAGGGAGAGGGGGTTCGTGCTCACCGGGATGGCCCTCCTGCTGGTGCTCCCCGCCCTGCTCCTCTCCTCCTGCCTTCTGGCGGTGGTGGAGAGGGGAGAGGAGGGAATCTCGGTGAAGGCCACGGCGGACAGGGTCTCCTTCACGGCCAGGGACGTGGAGAACCTGGTGAGGACCATGAACCTCTACCACATGCAGCTGGACAACGTGATCCTCCCGGCGATAGGGAGGACCTACGAGCGGTACACGGGCCTGCTGGTGAGCCTCACCCTGGAGAACTCCGTGGTGAGGCTGGAGGTGAGGGATCCGGGGGGAACGGCGAAATATTCTTCAAGCTGGGAGCTGGAGGAGTGAGGATGAGGGGGTTCTTCGAAAGGGTGGGGGAGGCGGTGCTCCACCCCAGGCTCCCCAGGATCCGCCTCAGGAGGGGGAAGAAGAGGGAGGGGATACCGGGGCCCCTCAGGGCCTTCTTCGAGAGGAGGCACGCGGGCTGGCCGGAGTACGTGGTGCTGAAGCTCCAGCTCTCCCTCCTCCTCCTCTTCCTCTCCGCCGTCCTCCACCTCTTCCTCCAGTCCCTCCCCACCCTCCTCCCCATGCTAGCCCTCTCCCTCTACGCCCTGCACCTTTCCCTCACCCAGCTGAGAAGGGCCTTCCCGGAGGACCACCGGGCCTACCTCTCCTTCTCCCTCCTCTGCCTCGGCTTCGCCTGGCTCCTCCTCACCCTCCGCCTCCTCCCCCCCCGCCTGCTCACCGAGCCCTATCCCTCCCTCCTCCTCCCGCTGGCCCTAGTGCTCCTCTTCCTCCTCTCCTACTCCATGCACAGGTGGAGGTACGGGAGGGACTTCACCTACGGCCTGGTGAGGGAGGTGAGGGGGGGAAGGGCCGTGGTGAGGGTGGGCTACGACCTGAGGAGCAACGTGAAGCCCGGGATCTACCTGGTGGAGAGCCTCGTTCCCGTCAGGAGGGGGGAGAGGGTGAGGGTGAGCGTGGAGAGGGGCCTCCTCGGGCTGAGGGGCTCCCGGCCCAGGTTCATCCTGGGCAGGGTGAGGCCAGGGAGGGGAGGATGAGCCTCGCCCCCCTCCTCAGGGTTCTCCTGCCCGGCCGCGGGGAGCTCAGGCCAGCGGGGGAGGTGGGGGGCTTCGAGGAGGAGGTGAGGACCTTCGCGGGAGAGGTCTTCGGCTGGCTTCCCCCCCTCCTCGTCGGGATCCTCTGGAGGCTGCTGGGCCCGCTGGGCTCCCTGCTCAGCCGCCTTCCCCCCTCCCTCCTCCTGGAGCTCAACCGCCGCTCCTTCCTCTTCCGCACCCTCCTCTCCCTCCTCAAGACGGTGGTGGTGCTCCCCTACACCGCCCTCCCGGAGGTGAAGGAGGCCCTGGGCACGGTGGTGGAGAGGAAC
This sequence comes from Hadesarchaea archaeon, assembly GCA_004347925.1. Lineage (GTDB taxonomy): Archaea > Hadarchaeota > Hadarchaeia > Hadarchaeales > WYZ-LMO6 > WYZ-LMO6. The sequence goes on along the minus strand of QNVD01000287.1, from coordinate 311 downwards.
AAGCCCAGGGTGCCCTGCCCCGAGCTCCTGAGGGAGAACCTGGTGGAGTTCCAGGGGAGGGCCGGGCTGGTGGAGATAGAGTGCGACGTGCTGGTGGTGGGATCGGGGGCGGGGGGAGCGGTGGTGGCCAAGGAGCTGGCGGAGAAGGGGCTCAGGGTGGCGGTGGTGGAGAGGGGGTTCGAGCACAGGGCGGAGGAGTTCACGGGGGAGCCCAGGGAGATGATCCCCCTCCTCTACCGGAACGCGGGCTCCCTCTTCGCCCTCCCCCTCCCACCCTCCCCGGGACCCCCCATCATGCTCCCGGTGGGGAA
>QNVD01000286.1 GCA_004347925.1 Hadesarchaea archaeon | reverse complement strand
CGGGAAGGGGGGGAGGGGCTGCAGGTCCACCCCCAGCACGAAGCCCTCCTCCCCTACCTCCTCCCTGGCCACCTGCATCCATCCCCCCGGGGCCGCACCCAGGTCCACCACCACCTCCCCCCTCTCCAGGAGGAGATAGCGGGAGTTCAGCTGCTTGAGCTTGAAGGCCGACCTGGCCCTGTACCCCCGCTTCCTAGCCAGCCTGCGGTAGGGCTCATCCTTCCTCCAGGCCACCGGCTCACCCAGGCAGGGGCTCCCATCCCCTCTCGGGCCTCAGCCCCGCCCTCCTGAAGGCCTGTATCACCCTCTCCAGGAGGGAGTGCAGGTCTGGGGAGTAGAAGAGGTGGCTGGGGCAGTCGCAGTCGCTGGATCCAAAGCCCTCCACGCTGGGCAGATCCCTGAGCCCACTCGCCACCCGGCATTCCTTCCTGGTCCTGCTCCTCGCCTTAACCAGGTCCACCACCCTGGCCCTCATCCTCAGGTAGTCTATGTGCCAGTGGGCGGGCTTCTCCTCCCTCAGGTGGCGCCTCACCCTCCTCTCCACCCCGGAGAGAGCGGAGCCCACGTAGGCGTAGTAGCCCCCCCTGAAGTTCCTCACCCCCAGCTCCCCCACCTTCAGCTGGAGGTCGAAGGGGACGTGCAGGATCAGGGCGTAGGTCCCTCCTCCCATCCTATCCCCCTGGGAGGGCAAGCCTTAAGCCTCTCCCCCTCCTCTTTTCCACGTGGCGGTCAGGAACCTCTTCGTGGACTACGACAACACCCTCCATGACTCGGATTCCAAGTTCGTCTCCCACTTCCGCGGCCCGGCGGAGGCCCTGGGGATCACGGGGAGGGAGCTCTGGAGGCTCTACCTCTTCGAGGTGCACAGGGGAATGGTGCACAGGCTTTACCCGGAGAGACACGACGACAGGGAGTTCCACTGCCGTCTCCTCTTCCAGAGGCTGGGCAAACCCTACCGGGAGGAGATAGCCTCCCAGATCACCTCGGCCTTTGAGAGGGCCATGGAGGAATGCTGGAAGAACCCCTCCTTCTTCCCCGACGCCTTCCCCTTCCTGGAGGGGGCCTCCCGCAGGTACAGGCTCTTCCTGGCCACCTCCGAGAACGCCCTGCAGAAGGCCTCCTCCGTGGAGAGGGTGGGGGGCAAGAGGTACTTCCAGCAAGTGCTGGGGGATCACAACATAGGGGTGAGGAAGACGGAGAAGGGCTACTACCTCAAGGCCCTGGAGCTGGCGGGGGCGAGGGCGGAGGAGAGCGTGATGGTGGGGGACAGCCTCACCCACGACATTTTCCCCGCCAGGGAGGCCGGAATGGGAACGATATGGGTCAACCGGAAGGGAGAACCTGGGGAGGGGGAGGTGGGGAGGGAGGTGAGGGACCTGAGGGAGGCCCTGCGCCTCCTCCTCGACCCTCACCCTTTTTAAAACCGCGCTCCCAAGAGGGATGAAATGCCGACCTACATCCTCCTGTCCATACTGACGGCGGAGGGGAGGAAGACCCTGAAGGAGAAGCCCAACCGAATCTTCGAGGTGAACAGGGAAATCGAGGCCTTCGGGGCCAAGGTGCTGAAGCAGTACGCCGTTCTGGGTCCCTACGACTTCGTGAACGTGGTGGAGGCCCCGGACAACGAGACCATAGCCAAGATTTCCATAGAGCTGGGCTCCAGGGGAACGCTGAAGGTGATGAGCCTCCCGGCCGTGCCTGTGGAGGAGTTCATCGAGAAGATCAGAAGGAAGTAACCTCTTCCCTCCCTTCAGGCCGGACCGGGCTGGTCAGCCTAGGGGCTCCTCAGCCTCCTCTCCAGCCACTCCGCCGTGAACTCCACCGCCACCCTCCTCTCCCTCTCNCCGGTGAACCTGTGATCNGCCCCCGCCACCAGCAGCAGGTTCTTGGGCGAGCGCACCCTCCGGAAGATCTCCGCGGAGTGCCAGGGTGGGACCAGCTCGTCCTCGCTTCCGTGCACCAGCAGGAGGGGGATCCTCATCCTCTCCACTCCACCCAGGAGGTCGTATTTCCCCGCCTCCCCCTCCAGCTCCCTCAGACCCTCCAGCCTGCAGGGAGTGGCCCAGGCCGCCACCGCCTCGGGAGCTTCGGAGAGGGAGGAAAAGAGGAGGGCCAGATATCCACCCAGGCTGCTTCCCATCAGCCCCACCCTCCCGTATCCCAGGGATTCAGCGAACTCCAGCATCCTCTCGAGGTCCTCCCTCCGCAGGGCCAGGCTGGCCTGCGCCTCCTCCCGGTGATTGAACCTGAGGGAGGGCAGGCCCCTGCGGCCCAGCTCCTCCGCCAGCTCCACGTACTTAGGGCTGTACATACTTCCGAAGAGGCCGTGGCAGAGGATCACGCAGGCCTCGGAGGGCTCCTCCGGCGTGCAGAGGATCCCCCTCAGCTCTCCCACCCTCACCTCCCTCTCCTTCACGTTCTCCCTTCCTCCCCTCCACAAAAAATATATGGGGGCAGTTAGAATCTCCAAAAAAAAGAGGTGAGCGGATGGAGATAAAGAAGGTGGCTGTTCTCGGAGCAGGGGCCATGGGTCACGGGATCGCGCAGCTGGCGGCCATGGCGGGGATGGAGGTGAACCTCAGGGACATCAGCGACGAGTTCGTGCAGGCGGGAATAGACAAGATAAAGTGGAGCCTCAACAAGATGGCGGAGAAGGGGAAGATCAGCCAGGAGGACGCGGAGGCCGCCCTCAAGAGGATCCACAAGTTCGTTTCCCTCCCCGACGCCGTTAAGGGCGTGGACTTCGTGATAGAGGCCATCCCGGAGAAGTTGAGCCTGAAGAAGGAGACCTTCGCGGAGGTGGACCGCAACGCCCCCAAGCACGCCATCCTGGCCAGCAACACCAGCGCCCTCCCCATCTCGGAGATGGCTTCCGCCACCACCAGGCCCGAGAAGGTGGTGGGGATGCACTTCTTCAACCCGCCCCAGCTCATGAGGCTGGTGGAGGTGGTGAGGGGGAACAAGACCAGCGACGAGACGGTCAGGGTGACGGTGGAGCTGGCCAAGAAGTTCGGGAAGGAGCCGGTGGTGGTGAACAAGGACGTTCCGGGCTTCATAGCCAACAGGTGCACGATCATAGGCTCCAACCTGGTGCACTGGATGGTGTACAACGGTGAGTACACGGTGGAGGAGGTGGACGCGGCGGCCATCCACAAGGCCGGGATGCCGATGGGCATGTTCGGGCTGCTGGACTACAGCGGGATAGACATAGCCTACAGCGTGGCCAAGTTCATGGAGGAGAGGGAGCCCGGCTTCAAGGCCTGCCCCCTGCTGGAGGAGAAGGTCAAGAAGGGGGAGCTTGGCGTGAAGACCGGGAAGGGCTTCTACACCTATCCGGAGAAGAAGTGGGTGCCGCTGGACCTTCCCTTCGAGAAGGCGGAGAAGTTCGATCCCTTCATCCCCGTGTACGTGGGGGTCAACGTGGCGGCGGAGCTCCTGAGGAACGGGGTGGCCAGCAAGGAGGACATAGACAAGGCCCTCAAGCTGGGCTTCAACCTCCCCATGGGTTACTTCGAGCTGGCGGACTCCATAGGCATAGACGTGGTGGTCCAGAAGCTCAAGGAGATCTCGGCCAAGTACGGACCCTTCTACAAGCCCAGCCCGCTGCTCGAGGAAATGGTGAAGAAGGGGGAGCTGGGGCAGAAGACCAAGAAGGGCTTCTACACCTACGAGTAGCCCCCCTAATTTTTTTTCTGCAATTTTTTCTACAGGGTCCATTCCTCCCGCATCAGGAGGAGGCGCTTCAGGAGGATGAAGACCGCCACCAGTCCTCCCACCGCTCCCGCCCCTATGAGGGGCAGGGAAACCCCCCTACCTCCCTCCTCCGGCGGGGCGGGGGGAGAGGGCGGGGAGGTCACGGTGAGGGTGTATACCGCCTCCTTCACGGTTCCGTCCTCACCGCTGGCTCTAACCGTTATCCGGTGCTCCCCCTCCGGGGCGTTCTCCCCCACGGTGAGGCTCATGGTGGAGGAGAAGCTCGGGAGGCCGCTCTGCGGGTAGAAGGACACGAGCACTTCGGAGGGCTGGCCAGCGGCGCTCAGGCTCACCCTGTGGTTGTAGCCGTACAGGGCCGTCACCGTGACGGTGAGGCTGGTGGAGGATCCCCGCTGCAGGCTTCCCCTCTCCAGGCTCAGGGAGAGGTTGAAGGTTGGGGTTGTGGTGGGAGCGGCGGCAGTCACCGTCAGGGTGAAGGTGACGGTGTGGGTCTTCCCGTCCGCCCCCGTTCCCCTGAGGGTGAGGGAGTAGGTTCCGGGGGAGGCGGAGGAGCTCACGCTCACGGTGACGGTGGAGCTGAAGTCGGAGTTCCCGCTCCCCGGGCTGAAGCTCACCGTCACCCCGGAGGGAGCCCCCACGGCGCTCAGGGTCACCGTCTGGCTGTACCCGTGGAGGAAGGAAACGGTCAGGGTGATGGTGGTGGAGTTGTCCTGCCTCACGGAGGCGCTGCTGGGACTGACGGAGAGGGAGAAGTCCGGGGGCGGGAGCTGGTACAGGGCGTAGGTGTAGGGGGAGGTTTTCTGGTTGCCCGCATTATCACGTGCCACGGCTTGGAACCTGTAGTACCCCTCTCCCTCGGGGGTGTTGAAGCTCCAGGACCAGGGTGGGGAGCTCTTGGCTCCGAGACTCCGGTTTTCTCCCCAGCTGGCGTTGTCGGCGGAGTAGGAGTAGAAGAGCTCCACGCTAACCAGCCCGCTTAGGGCGTCTGAGGCGGTGACGGTCACGTTGAAGGGGGAGGAGGTCTGGGTTCCCAGCGGGTTGACGCTGCAGGAGGGAGGAGTGGTGTCGATGCCGAACTGCACGCTCTCGGACCAGGGTCCAGGATTTCCGGCATTGTCGACGGCCCTCACCCTCCGGTAGTACACATCGTCGGGTAGGTCGTTCTCCAGGGTGTGGGAGGTCCCCGCTATCCCCACCTTATCGTAGACCAGGGTGGAGAAGTCGCTGCGGGTGCTGATCTGGAGCTGGTAGGTTACCCCGGACGGGTCCTCCACCCCGGACCAGCGGAAGGTGGGCCTGCGGGTGGCGTACCAGGAGGCCTCCACCCAGCGCGGGGCGTTCTCGGGCGGGGTCACGTCCACCACGAAGCGCCAGGTGAGCTGCTGCACGTGCGGTCCCCCCGCCTCCTCCCCTATGTTGTCCCTGGCCACCAGCCTGAGGTAGTAGAGGTTCTCGGGGAGCTGGAAGGGAAGCAGGTTCTCCAGCCTGGCCCTGAGGATGGCTCCCCCCCGGTTCTCCAGGGTGGTGGAGCGGATGCCCAGGGGGAGGGCTCCCGTGAAGGTGTTTTCGTTGTCCAGCCAGAGCTGGTAGTCCAGGAGGCCCGCACCACGATCCACCAGCACGAGCCAGATCTTGGGAGTGTTGTCGTTGAGGTAGACCACCTGCGAGGGGGAGGCCCACCTCTCGCTCCTGAGGTTCTCGTTCTCCTCGAAGAGCGTGAACCTTAGGTAGAGGTTCTCCGGCGTGGGCGGGAGGGTGTCGAGCACGAACCTGAGGTTCTCCGACCAGGGGCTTTGGTTACCCCCCCTGTCCTCGGCCATGACCCTCCACCAGTAGACCCCCTCCGGCAGCTCCCTCGACAGCTCCAGCTGGGAGGGGAGCAGGCCGCGCCTGTTTTCTAGGAGGGGCGGGGAGAAGGAGTTCTCGTCATCCACCTGAAGCCAGTAGGTGACTCCCGAGGGATCGGCCACCCCCTGCCAGTCAAAGAGCGGGGTGTTGTCGTCCCTGAGGAAGAGGAGGGGGCTCAGGGGAACGGGTACGGCGGGGGGGAGGGTG
>QNVD01000285.1 GCA_004347925.1 Hadesarchaea archaeon | reverse complement strand
CTCCTCGCTGACGGGGGGCTTCACACCGTAGAGGGCGGCCACGCTGGCCAGAACGGAGGCGTCTATCAGGTTCCCGTCGTGGTCCAGCACGTAGATGTCGATGAAGACCGCCCAGACCTCCTCCCCCTCCTTGATGCACAGCTTCTCCAGGTCTATCATCTGGGACTCCCTTATCGCCCTGTCCACCACCCTGGCCAGCTCTATGGCATCCTCGTTGGGGGGACCGGGCTCGAAGGTGGGGGAGGCCAGGGGAAGGAGCTCGGCGTTCACCACCAGGATGCCCGAGGTGGGGGTGTCGGGGAAGGGCTCTCCCTTCTGCAACTTCACCCCCACCATCACCTGGGTGTTTCCAAGCTTCACCAGGGCGGAGCCCTGGGCGGTGCCTATCACTCCCCTCTCCACGGAGACCTCCCGGTACTGGTCCAGGGCCCTGCCGTCCACCCTCTTCCCCTGGAGGGCCAGCCCCAGCAGGTAGTCCTTTTTAACGCTGGAGATGAGCTCCTTCATTTTTCCTCTCCTTTCTCCTCCTGAAGCGAGGGGAGGTACTTTTCCCTCAGGGCCTCCTTCTGGGCCTCGTATATCAGGTCTATCCCCTTGAAGGCCAGGTCCAGGGCCTGCCTGAATTCCTCGGGTGTGAAGTTCCCATCCATCTGGAGGAGGGTGATGCGCTTCTTCCTGGGCATCACCGCTATGGGCATGTCGGCCTCCCCCCACTGGTCCTCCTCCTTCATCAAGTCCAGCACCACCGTTCCGTCCACCTTACCTGCCGAAACGCCCGTAACCAGATCCCTCATGGGTATGCCCGCGTCGGCCAGCGCCACGGAGGCGGCCGTGATCCCGGCCGTTCGGGTGCCGGCGTCCGCCTGCAGGATCTCGATGAAGACATCTATCACCGCCCGGGGGTACAGGTGAAGGAAGAGGACGGGCTCCAGGGCCTCCCTTATCACCTTGGAGATTTCCATGGACCTCCTGTCCGGTCCTGGTCTCTTCCTCTCCTCCACCGAGAAGGGGGCCATGTTGTACCTGCACCTCAGAACGGCCACGTCCGACTGCTGGAGGTGCCTGGGGTGCATCTCCTTGGGGCCGTAGACGGCGGCCAGGATCTTGTTCTTGCCCAGCTCTATGTAAGCCGACCCGTCCGCCCGCTTCAGGACGCCGGCCTTTATGCGGAGGGGCCTGAGCTCGTCGGGTCGCCTCCCGTCCAGCCTCCTCCCGTTCACTATCAGCTTTTCGGGCTTTCCCGCTTCCATCACTTCTTTCCCTCCAGCCTCGCTTTTATCCTATCGGTCAGCCCGGATAAATGTGCTTCCCTCTCTATTAACAGTATGGCCTCCACCACCTCGTTGACCTTGGCGGGGTCCTTCCCGCGGATGAGGATCCTCCCGTTGAGCCCCACCTCCAGCCTGCACCCGGTGGTTTCCTGCAGGATCTTGAGCATGGATCCCTTCCTCCCTATCACCCTCGGCACCTTGGCGGGGCTTATCTCCACCAGCCTGCCCTCCCGGATCTTGCCCAGCCCCCTCTCCCCCACGGAGAGCTGCACCCTCCACCTCTCGTCCACCTCCTTCACCTCGGCCAGCACGGCATCCCCCGTTTTCAGCAGCTTGCTTATGTCCTCCCTGAAGACATCCACCTTCCTCCCCGCCAGCTCGGAGGCCATCAGGTTCCCCGTGTAGGGGGAGTTCAGGTCCAGGGTCCACCCGTAGGGATGGGTGTCCGTGACGATGCCTATCACCCTGTCCCCCCTCCTGGGAATGTACCTGCCCTGGAGGGAGATCACGCTCACGTTCTTCTCCCTTATTTCGGTGAGCCCCACCACCGAGGAGAAGACCTTCCCGTCCTCTATGAAGGTCCCCTCCCCCGCGAAGTAGTCCCCGTCCGCTAGCAGTTTGCCCGGCACCACCAGCTCCCGGTTTCCCACGAAGAGCATCAGACCACCTTGATCTGGGCCTCCCCCTTGGTGAGGTCGTTCACCCTGTCGAAGAACTCGGGTTGCAGACCGGCGGGAAGCTCCACCAGCAGCAGGAGGGAGCCGTCGGAGAGCCACTCCTCCTTCTTAACCTCCGCCATACCCCTTATCGCGTGCAGCACCTTCCCCGCGTAGGAGGGGGGGATTTTGAGGGCTATCTTCCTCATCTCGAACTTCAGGGGCAGGATGGACTGGATGGCCTTCAGCACGGCGGGGAGCTGCTCCTCCGCCGTCTTGAACTCGTCGATCCCCACCTTGGCCATCCTCACGGCTTCCTCCACCCTGGAAGGGGGATGGGGAAGGCCGGTCTGGGGGTTGATGGCCCTCCTGGCGATGAGGGACACGATCTGCTTCAGCTTCTCCTCCCTCATCTTCCTCCGCTGCTCGGTGGTCAGCTGGATCTTTCCCCTGAGGAGGATCTGCCCCACCACCTTCTCCACCTCCTCGGTTCCGAAGACCTTGAGCAGGGAGTCCCTGGAGGCCACCTCCCCCTTCCTGGCGTCCTTGAAGATTTTCTCCACGGCCAGCAGGTTCCTGATCTCCACCTTCTTGCCCTCCCTGAAGGCCATCGCCAGCTCGGGATCCACCAGTATCTCGAAGTCCAGCCCTTGGGAGGAGAACCTCGCCACGACGGCTTCTTCCAGCTTTACCATTTTCCCCCTACTTGAGCTTGGAGAGGTAGCCGGCGATCTCTTCGTGGGTGAGTTTTTGGAACCTCTTGGTCTTCAGGGGAACCACGGCGGCCTCCAGCTTGCCGGGTTCCAGCTCCCCCTCTATGACCAGCTTGAGGGCCCTGAAGGCCAGGAGGATGGCTTCCTCCAAGCTCATCTTTTCCTCGTACTCCTTCTCCAGGAATTCGAGCATCACGGGGGCCCCTCCCCCTATGGCCTGGGCCTTGTAGGCGGCCACCACCCCGCTGGGGTCCGTCTCGAAGAGGTGCGGACCGTTCCTGTCCACCCCCCCTATCAGCAGCCTGGCGCCGAAGGGCCTGACCCCCCCGTGCTGGGTGTAGAGCTGCTTCAGATCCCCGATGTGCCTGGCTATGGACTGCACGCTGGCGGGCTCGTCGTACCTCAGGCGGTTTATCTGGGCCTCTATCCTGGCGTTCTCGATGAGGACCCTGGCGTCGGCTATGAGACCGGAGGCCGCCGCCCCTATGTGCTCATCTATCTGAAAGATTTTCTCTATGGAGTACTCCTCGGCCAGCCGGTTCCTCAGCCTCTTCTCGGCGGAGAGGACCACCCCCTCCCTGCTCTTTATGCCCACGGCGGTCAGGCCCTTTTTCACGGCCTCCTGCGCGTACTGAACCTGGAACAGCTTGCCGTCCGGGCTGAAGACCGTGATGGCCCGGTCGTATCCTGCCCCCGGCGGTGCGAATACCATGCGGACCTATCTATTGAGGGGCAGGTTTGTATTTAACCCTACCGAAGTCCTCCCCCCCGAGGGTGATGGTTTTGCCTCCTTTGGAGCTTGGGAGCGGGATTCCCCTCCTCAGCAGGATCCTCTTGGCCCCCCTTATCGTGCCCGATACCCCCAGGATCCTCCCCCCGCCCGCTTCCAGGGAGCTCCTCACCTCCCCCACCTGTAGGTGGTTGCAGCGGAGGAGAAGCAGGCGGGGCCCGAGGGGGATCAGCTTCAGCTCGGAGCGGTAGGGGAGGGAGCCCAGTCTCTCCGGCAGGCCTTCCCTTTCCCCTTCCCCCAGCTCCAGGATCAGGTACCTCCTCCTGAGCCTCTTCACCCCTCTCCCCCCGGCTCCGGATGGGGGGATCCCCGGGGCTTGAGGGTGAGGTGTATCACCTCGTCCCCCCTCCCCACCACCCACCTGCCCATGCACGCCTGCTGCTTGTCGAGCCTCAGGTAGAGGTTCTCCCCCTTCCTCGGCTTCCAGGACCAGCTCCCCTCCAGCCTGGAGAGGAGGGGGGAGAGCAGGCCCTCCACCTCCCTCCTTCCCCTCACCCTGGCCTCCAGCAGGAGGAGGGGGTTCCCGTGGTGGCCCTTGAGCTCGGTCCTCTGGAGCTCCACCCCCGGGGGAAGGAGGCCCCTGAGCACCCCCACCAGCTTGCCTTCGTCCTCGGTGGCATGCACGAGAACCCTCACCAGGACCTCCCTGAAGGGGAACTCCATCCCAGGAGCTGGGCGGAGGCGCCAAAAAATCCTTTGGGTTCCTCAGAGCCCCCTGCTCTTCCTCCCCGCCGAGGTGAGCCCCCTGAAGACCCTCCCCCTGGCCTTTATCTGCGAGAGCTGGGGATCGCTTTTGATCACCGGGTGGTGGGGATCGATCATTATGACCTCGAAGTACTCGTTCTTGCCGTCGGAGTCCACCCAGTAGGAGTTGAGGACCTCCAGGTTGGGATACTTCCTGGCCGCCCTCTCCTCCGCCATCCACTGCAGCTCTTGGCAGGGGTAAACTTCAGAACCCCCATCCTCCTGGGCTTTCTCCCCCTCGCCGGTCTGGGCTTCCTCCTCCCGCCCTTCCTGACCCTCACCCTCACCACCACCACCCCCTGTTTGGCCTTGTACCCCAGCGCCCTGGCCCTGGCCAGCTTGGTGGGTTTGGGTATCCTCACCACCGAGGGCTCCCTCTGGCTCATCCTTTCCCCTCCTCCTTCAGCTCTCTTATCTTTTCCGCGAGGATGAGGGAGATGTTCCTCTGGGATTCTATGGTGGAGGCGCCCAGGTGCGGGGTGGGTATGACCTGGGGGAGGGAGAGGAGCTCCAGGTTTTTGGTGGGCTCCTCCTCGAAGACGTCCAGGCAGGCCCCCGCTATCCTCCCCTCCCTGAGGGCCTTGAGGAGGGCCCTCTCGTCCACGATCCTCCCCCTGGAGGTGTTCACCAGAACGGCGGTGGGCTTCATGAGGGAGAGCTCCCTCTCCCCTATCATCCTCTCGGTTTGGGGAGTGAGGGGGACGTGAAGGGTGACGAAGTCGGACTCCCTCAGGAGGGTGGGCAGGTCCACATACTTTACACCCTCCCTCTCCATTTCCTCCCTCCTCACCAGGTCGTAGCCCAGCACCCTCATGCCGAAGGCCAGGGCCTTGAGGGCCACCTCCCCCCCTATCCTGCCCACCCCCACCACTCCCAGGGTCTTCCCCTTCAGTTCCGTCCCCACGAACTTCTCCTTCTCCCACCTCCCCTCCTTAAGCTCCCGGTAGGCCTGGGGGATCTTCCTGGCCCAGCAGAGCATCAGCCCCAGGACCAGCTCCGCCACCGCCGTCTTGGAGGCCTCGGGGGCGTAGACCACCTTTATCCCCCTCTCCTCCGCAGCCTTCACATCGATGTTGTCTATGCCCACGCCCGCCCTGGCGATCATCTTCAGCTTTTTCCCGGCCTCTATCACCCTACGGGTGACCCTGGTGGAGCTCCTGACGATGAGGACCTCGCAGTCCCCTATTTCCCTGCAGAGCTCCTCCTCCGGGAGGCGGGGCTTCACCACCACCTCCCCCAGCTTCTCCATCTCCCTCAGGAACTCGGGAGAAACGGGATCCGCTATGAAGATCTTCAGGGTCCCACCCTTAGAGACCTCTCTCTCCGAAGATCTGGTAGGGTAGGGTGAAGAGCCTGACCATGCCCTCTGCCTCCCTCTGGTCCAGCCCCTTCTGCTTCACCGACCTCAGCTGGGGCAGGAAGAGGGAGGAGGGTGATTCCCTCCCCACTATCCTCATGCTCCCCTTGTAGAGCTGCACCCTCACCGTTCCGTTCACGGCTCTCTGGGTGGAGTCTATGAAGGCGTCCAGATCCTTCTTCAGGGGGTGCAGCCAGGAGGCGTGGTACACCATGTCGGCCCAGAGCCTGTCTATCTCCCTCTTCACGCGCAGCTGCTCCTTCGTGAGGGTGAGGTGCTCCAGGTCGGCGTGGGTGTAGAGGAGGATGGTGGCGGCGGGGGCTTCGTAGAGCT
>QNVD01000284.1 GCA_004347925.1 Hadesarchaea archaeon | reverse complement strand
CCCTCCTCACGGGGTGGCTGGCGGGGGAGACCTGCGCGGAGGCCCTGAAAAGGGGGGAGGGGAGGCTGGAGGAGTACGAGAGGGGGTGGAGGAGCTCCCTCTACCTCCCCCATCTGCGCTCCCACCTCCTCTCCCGCCTCCTCTACACCCTCCTCCTCAGGTGGAGGAGGCTGACGCCGTTCCTGGCTTCTCCCCTCCTGACGCCGGTTAGAAGGTGATTTTAATAGGGGGGGTGTTAGTTACTTACAGGGGGTGTTAGTGACGCACTTCGGACTAGGGAAATCTGGAAAGAGCTCTTCAACTTTGAGCGGAGGCTCAGGAGAGCGACTGGGAAGAGCCCTATCCCTCTGAGGAGGATTATAAGACCCTTGGAACATATTTAAACCAAGTAGAACACACTTAAAGAGGATTGAAATGATTCCAGCAAGCGCCCTGAGGGTGGTGAACGTCCTGCTGAACGCCCCCTCCCCCCTCTCCCTGCGGGAGCTATCCCGGGAGGCGCGGGTCCCGCTCTCCGTGTGCTCCCGGTACGTCAACGAGCTGGAGAGGCTGGGCTACCTCAGGAAGAGGCCCAGGATAAAGGTGGTCAACCAGGAGCTCGTGTACCTCATCGCGTACGGGCGCCCGCTGAGGTCCCTGCGGGCGACCAGCTTCGAGAGCCTGGAGCGGCCCCAGCACCTGATCAAGAAGATAGCCCTGCTGGCGGAGGGGAGGCTGGCCTACGCCTTCACCCACCTGGCCGGGGCCGAGCTCGTCGCCCCGTACGTGGTGCCGAACGAGGTCTACCTCTACGTCGAGGAGAAGCAACTGGGCGAGTGGGCGAGGGTCCTGGAGGGGAGCGGGATGTACCCATCCGACGGCGGATCCATTCACCTGGTCGTCTCCGACCTCGACCCCTTCTACGGTGCCCGGGAGGTGAGGGGAGTGAGGGTGGTGTCGGACTTCCTCCTCTTCGCCGACCTCTACAGCTGCGGCGGGAGGGCGCGCGAGGCGGCGAGATTCCTGGCGCAGAAGGTGGGGCTGAGGGTGTGAGGTACGATCCCCTCGAGACGGAGGCCTCCAAGAGGATCCTGCTTGAGCTCCTGGATGAGCTGGGATCGGACAGGCGGTTCGGTCTGGTGGGCGGGTGGGCCGTCCACTCCCTCATCAACCGGAGCTTCCTGGAGGCGACGGGCAGGGAGTACCTGCGGTCCCGCGACATAGACGTTTTCCTGGACTGCACGGGTGATTTCCCCGGCCGCTTCGCGCGCGTCCTGGGGAGGATGGGCTTCGTGCCGGGGGAGTACAGGTTCAGGTACACCCTGATCCTGGACCGGGAGTCCATGGGTAAGCTGGACGAGAAGAAGGCCAGGGAGAAGCAGCCGTCCGAGCTGATCTACGTCTACTTGGAGGTGCTGGGCTACAGAGAGTGCGAGGCGGTGGGGGTCTGGCCCAACAAGATCGTGGGGAGGGCCATACGGAGCGGGTCGCTGAGGCTCCTGCAGGTGGAGGGAAGGGAGGTGTTCGCCCCCACCGAGGACTTCCTCTTCCTGCTGAAGGCGGATTCCCTCCTGGGGAGGGAGGGGGGAGAGAAGCGGATGAAGGATGCCTGCGACCTGTACGGCCTGCTCTTCTACTCGCCCGCGAGCGTCCTGGAGCTACTGAGGCGAGAGGGATGGAAGTCCGGGCTGGCCAGGCGCGCCCTGAACGCCATGCTGGAGGAGGACGTGCTGGAGTTCATAGCGGGCACGCTCTTCGGGGACAGGTACAAATCAGGCCTAGTGAGGAGGAACCTGTTGCGGGCGCTGGAGGGGCTGGAACCGTAAACTAAGCACCAGCCTTCCGGCGAGGATCATGGAGACCGGGTTTTCCCGAAGCCCTCGAAGCGTCAGTCCGACCTCCTGGGGCTGAAGCGGTCCCCCTCGAGTTCCGGCCTCCGGGCCCTTCGTCTCCTCCACTCTCTTCCGCAGGGCCCTGAGGATCTCGAGGACCCCGGCGGCCCTGCTCCTCCTTTCCAGGTATTTCTCGTCGAGCCGCTTTTGCCGCTCCAGAACGCTTATGACGTCGTGCTCGTCCAGCTCGCTCCTGCCCCTCCTCGCCAGCTTGTTGACGATGAAGTCCTCCGGGCCCACGATCCAGACCTTCATTCCGCCCACATCCACCCTCCACCTCCGCTTCACCGCCTCCCTGAGGTCGACCCCATCCGGCTCGAACCAGAACTCCACGCTCACCTGATTTTCGAGATCGGTGAGGTAGGAGAGGGGCACGCCCGGTCTGAGGCCTGCCGNCAGCTGGAAGCCCCTTTCGGTCAGCTTCTTTTCGACCCTCTTCAAGATCTCGGGACCCGCTTGGATCGCNAGGTCTATGNCGTAGGTGGCCCTCACCCTCCCGTAGGCNGGAAGGGCGAGGCCCCCCAGGAGCATGTAGTCCACCCCCTCCCCCTCTAAGACCTCAACCAGCTTCCGCAGAGTTCCTAACAGCGCGGACAACTTCATCCAGCTCCCAGAGCATCTGGTAGGGGGAGCGCCCGGCTCGAACCAGCCTCTCCACCTCCCTCGTTTGTCTCACCACCCTGGCCACGCCCTCCGGGCTGGTTCTCAGGCGGAAGCGCTCGCAATTCTGATAGGCCTGGAGGAATTTCCGGCCGAGCTCCGTCAGGCGGTAAACCTTCCTCGGTCTCCCGCGGTTTCCCCTCTCGAGCCCCGATTCGACGAGGCCCTCAAGCTCCAGCTTAGCGAGCACCCGCAGGACGCGAGAGGCCCTCCCTCCCACCAGACTAATCACCTCCCTGGTACCGCATGCCCTTTCCCCCAGCTTGCCGAGCAACAGGACCTCCTCCATTTGTTTCCCAAATGTAAACAAATATCCCGACCTATATATGGGTTGGGGTTTCCCCAAAGCGGGAACCGGACGGCTGAGCCACTACCTGGCCGAGCTCGTGGACTACGGCTTCGCGAGCAAGGTGAACGGGAGGTACGCGCTGGCCGATCCGCTGGTGGCCCGCGCCGTTTCGGAGGGGCGCTGACCCTAGAACAGGCCCGCCGCCCCCAGCAGGGCGTAGGCCCCCAGGTGATAAGTGCTCAGGGAGAGGCCCAGGGGCCTCATCCTCCTCCAGAGGGGATCCTCCCTCAGCCGGAAGCCCCTCTTGGCGATTCTCCTCAGCCCCTCCCCCTTAACGAGGGAGAAGAGGGTGGTGAGGAGGAAGAAGGGGGAGAAGGGGAGGAAGAGTAGGGAGAGGAGGAAGAGGGGGAGGGAGAGCCAGAGGGAAAGCCTCTCCACCTTTTCCCTACCCTTCACCTCCTCTTTCCTGAGGAGGAGGCCCAGCATCTCGTCCTGGCAGGCCGCCACCAAGACAATCGGGAGAAGCAGGAGGTGGGGTTTGGAGGGATCACCGCTCAGCAGGAGGGCCTGGAGGAAGGTGAGGGTATACCCCAGGGGCAGGAGGAGGTATCCCAGGCTTGAGAACCTGTCCCTCGTGCGTGCGGGGGGGACGGAGTGAAGGGTCAGGAGGACGAGGAAGAGGGGGAGGAGAAGGGAGGAAGGAGGGGGGAGGAAGGGGAGGAGGATCAAAGTGGAGAGGGGGAGGAGGATCAGGAACAGGACCGAACCCTTCCCCCTCCTTTCCGTCTGCTCCCTGACGGGGTTCTCCTCCCCCTCCCACAGGTAATCGAAGAAATCGTTGAGGGAAAAACCGTACATGAAGATCCCGCAGAGGACCAGGAGGTCCGCCACCAGGAGGGGGAGGGAGGGGGGGGAGAGGGCAATCCCCAGCACCCCGTATCCAAGGAGCCTCATCCAGCCCCTCTCGGGGGGGAGGAGGCGGTAGAACCTGAGGGGGTCAAAACCCCGGCGCTTTTCCCCGGAAGGGGGGACTCCTATTTCCCTCATACAGGGAAGAAAGGGAGGAGAGGGTTATTGTAGTTGAGCCCCCCAGGGGAAGGGATGGAGGCCCTTCACCTGCTTCCGGCCCTTCTTCCCCTCCTGCTGCCCCCCCTCCTCTACCTCCGGTGGATGCAGGGGCTCTCGCGGAGATGGTTGAGGCCCGCGGGAAAGGGTGAAAGGCCCCACGTTTCGGTGATCGTGCCCACCCACAACGAAGCAGGGGTGATAGAGAAAAAGCTCCGGAACCTGGCCGGGCTCAGGTATCCCCGGGACAGGCTGGAAGTCCTCCTCGTGGACAGCGGCTCCACGGATGGGACCCTGGAGGTGGCCCGAGAGGCGGTGGGAAGGGGCTTCCCCTTCAGGATCCGCTTTCTGAGGGAGAGAAGGAAGAGGGGGAAGGCCGGGGCGCTCAACCTGGCCCTGAGGGAGGCCAGGGGCGAGGTGGTGGCCACCTCGGATGCCGACGCCCTCTGGGAACCGGAGACGGTGGAGAGGGCCGTCCGCTACCTCTCCCTCCCGGGGGTGGGGGCGGTCACGGGCAGGGAGGAGTATCTGAACGCGGGGGAGAACGTCTGGACGAGGGCGGAGGAGGGCTACCGGAGGCTCTACGAGGTGCTGAGGATGGGGGAATCCAGGCTGCACTCCTGCCTCAGCTTCCAGGGGGCCCTTGCCTTCTACCGGAGGGAGCTGCTGGAGAGGTTCGAGGAAAGGGAGGCCCCCGACGACACCGGAACGGCCCTGGAGATCTGCGCGAAGGGATATCGGTGCCTGATGATCCCCGACCTGGTTTTCAGGGACAGCGCACCCTCCACCCTCCGGGCCTTCCTGAGGGTGAAGACCAGGAGGGGGCTCCACATGCTGCTGGGGCTGAGGAAGGCCGTGAGGCTGAAGAGGGAGGGAAGGCTGCCCGTGGGGTGGGGGGTCCTGCTGGCCAACCTCTACCTGCACCTAACCCTGCCCCTCCTCTTCCTCCTCCTCTCCCTCCTCTTCCTGCTCTCCCTCCCCCGCTCCCTCCCCCTCCTCCTGCTCTTCCTCCCCTTCCTCCCCTGGAGAAGGACGAGGGCCCTCCTCGTCGGGTTCTTCCTCTCCACCCTCTGCCTCCTCCTCGCCCTCCTCCTGATGTCGAAGGGGGAGAGGATGATAAGCTGGAAGAAGTGGAGGGGAGAAGGATGAACCACGCCCTCCCCGGAGAGCCCTTCCCCTCCCCCCTTGCCCCCCTCTACTGCGCGGAGGCCCTGTTGAGAAGAAAAGGATATGAGTCCCTGGCGAGGGAAATAGCCTTCCACATAAGGGAGGGGAAAATTTTGGAGCTGGGAAGCGGGCCAGGACTCCTTTCCCTGGAACTCGCCAGGCTCTCCCCCCGTCTGGAGGTGGTGGGGGTGGATCCCTCACCCGGCATGGTGAGGCTGGCCAGCCACCTGTGTAGGGGGGTAGAGAACCGAGTTCGCTTCCTGGTGGGCGGGGCCTACCGTCTCCCCTTTCCCCCCTCCTCCTTCGACATGGTGGTGAGCCTGGGAGTCCTCCACCACCTGCAGGATCTCCCCCGGGCCCTGAAGGAGGTGCGCAGGGTCCTGAAGCCGGGAGGGAAGGCCTGGTTCTACGAGGTGGTGATGGACGTGAGACCCGAGGAGATAGCGGGAACGCTGAGGGAGCTGGAGATACCCCTCTTCCCCTTCCTCCCCCTCTTCCTGCTGGAGGGAAGGCTGGCGGTGAGGGCGGGACGCAGGCTGGTGGGTCTCAAACGGGGGGACTTCAGGAGGGGGGCGCTGGCCGGATGCCGGGTGGAAAGAAGGGGAGCCCTCTGGAAGGTGGTGGTTAAGAAGTGATCGACCTGCTGGGATTCTACCGGGCCAAGCGTTGGGGTAAAAAGCTTCCCTTCACCCGCTTCCTGGGCTATCCCTTGCTGGGAATGGCGGTGGGTCCCGAAGGTGCCCTTCCCTCTTTTCCCTTCTTCCTTTATCTGATAGACGGTCTGACGGTCACGGGGATTCTCATGTTCTCCTACTCCCTCAACGACTACTTCGATTTCCTGCTGGAGGGGGATTCCAACTGTGTGGGGGAGCTGCTGAGAACCGGAAGGCTCACCCGCCGGCAG
>QNVD01000283.1 GCA_004347925.1 Hadesarchaea archaeon | reverse complement strand
GGTACTTGAGCCTCAGCACCATCTCCCCCCCGTATCCCCCCATCCTGCGGAGCTCCTCGAGCAGCTCCCCGTCCGTTTTGGCGTAGAGCTCCCAGGGGGATTTGCCCTCCCCCAGCGACCACTCCACGGCGTTGGCCAGCATCAGCTCGGCCGTCCTGACGGTGGGGTGGAAGTAAACGGAGGAGTACATGAGGGCCCTGGCCGTGAGCATTCCCTCCACGGCCTCTATCCCCTTCCCCAGGATCATGAGGCGGTTGCGGTGGATGACCAGGGTGCTCAGGAGCCTTTCCACGTCTATCATGCCCAGGGCCACCCCGGTGAAGTGGGCGTCCCTCAGCAGGAAGTCCATCTGGTCCAAGTCCACCTCGCCCGCCAGCAGCTCGGCCAGGTACCTCTTCCGGTGTTTTCCCTTTATCAGGGAGGCCACCTCAGCCGGATCCATCCCCCACCGCCTGAGCTTCTCGGGGATCCCCTCCATCCCCAGAGCTTCCCCGTTTTCCAGCAGAGAGGTCTCCCCCCTTATCACCTCCTCCCCCACCTCCACGTGGTCCTTTCCCAGGTGCTCCAGCATCAGGGCCTCCAGCGTGTGGGAGAAGGGGGGATGCCCCACATCGTGGAGGAGGGCGGCGGCCCCGAGCAGGAGGAGCTCCTCCTTCTCCAGGCCCCGGGATTCCCCGAATTTTCTCACCAGGTGCAGGACCCCCAGCGAGTGCTCGAACCTGGAGTGGTTCCCCCCCGGAAAGACCAGGTGGGCCAGGCCGAGCTGCCTGATGCCCCTGAGCCTCTGCACCTCGGGGGTTTCGAGCAGGTCGAGGTAGGGGCCCTCCAGCCTGAGGCTCCCGTGGATGGGGTCGTGGATGGTCTTTTCTCCCCTATTCACCAGCTTCCTCCTCCAGGGCGTGGATGAGGGGGGAGAGGGGATCGTCCTTGATGGTGCTGTGCACCAGGAAGGTCTCCGTCTCCCTCACCCCCTTGAGCTCGTGGATTCTCCTGACCACCTCCTTGAGCTCGTCGGGGTTCCTCACCATTACCACCATCACGGCGCTGTACCTCCCGAAGATCCTGTGGAACTCGCTGACCTGGGGTATCGCCCTTATGACGCCCTCGTTTCTCCTCCTCACCTCCTCGCTGGGGTCCTCGTTGATGAAGATGTAGGCTTTGGTCTCCAGTCCGAGCTGGGAGGGGTTGACCCTGATGGTGAAGGAGACCCCCCTCCTCTTCAGCTCCCCCACCTTCTTGGCCGCCGTCTGCCTGGAGATCCCCGCCCTCCTCGCCAGTTCGGTGAGGGGAAGGGAGCTGTCCCTGAGGAGCTCCAGCAGAAGGCGCTTTTCGGCCTCCTTCATCATCCACCCTCGGCGGGGTCCTTTTTTAACATTTTGTTAAGGTAGAATCCTTTCCCACCCCAGTGTTTGTCCACAAAGGAAAAAATTTTAGAATATTTTTAACGTTTTGTTAACAAAACGGTTAAATAGGATAACATGGTAGGAAAAAGAGACCTTGAGGAAACTCGAGGGGTTAGACGAGGAGAGCCTGGAGAAGCTGGAGGCCATAAGGACTCCCGGAGTAAGGGAGTTCGTCCTGCGCTATCTCTCCCTCTGCCAGCCGGAGAGCGTTTTCGTTTGCACGGGGACGGAGGAGGACCAGGAGTTCATAAGGAGGGAGGCCCTGGCCTCGGGAGAGGAGAGGGCCCTGGCCACCCCCGGGCACACCCTCCACTTCGACGGATACTACGACCAGGGGAGGGACAGGGACAAGACCAAGTTCCTGCTGGCGGAGCCCAGCCCCCACCTCCCCTCCCTGCCCCGGGAGGAGGGGCTGGCCGAGATACACGAGCTCCTGAGGGGGTCCATGAGGGGACACAGGATGTACGTCCTCTTCTTCGTGCTGGGTCCCAGGGGTTTCCGATACCAGATCCCCTGCGTTCAGCTCACCGATTCGAGCTACGTGGCCCACACCGAGAGCCTCCTCTACCGCCACGCCTACGACCTCTTCAAGAGGAGGAGGTTCCCCTGGTTCTTCAGGTTCGTGCACTCCCAGGGCGAGCTGGAGGGAGGGGTGAGCAAGAACGTGGAGAAGAAGAGGATTTACATAGACCTGGAGGGGGAAACCGTCTTCAGCGTCAACACCCAGTACGGGGGAAACTCCATAGGGCTGAAGAAGCTGGCCATGCGCCTGGCCATAAGGAGGGGGCACGCCGAGGGTTGGCTCACGGAGCACATGTTCATCATGGGAGTCCATGGTCCGGGGGAAAGGGTCACCTACTTCGCGGGGGCCTTCCCCTCCATGTGCGGCAAAACCTCCACCTGCATGCTGGAGGGCGAAACCATCGTGGGGGACGACATAGCCATCCTCTGGAGGGAGAGGGGAAGGGTGAGGGCGGTTAACACGGAGAAGGGGATCTTCGGCATCCTGGATGGCATAAACTCCGCGGATGACCCCGTGCTCTGGAGGGTCCTGCACCGTCCCTGCGAGATGATCTTTTCCAACGTGCTGCTCACGGAGGATGGGGGAGTTTACTGGAACGGGATGGACGGCGATCCCCCCTCAAGGGGGACGAACTACGCGGGGGAATGGTTCCCGGGGAAGAGGGGACCGGACGGCCATCCCGTGCCCCCCTCCCATAAGAACGCCAGGTTCGCCGTTTCCCTGGAGAACGTGGAGAACGCCGATCCCCTCTGGGACGACCCGGCGGGGGTGGAGGTGGGTGGCATCATCTTCGGGGGGAGGGACTCGGACACCTGGGCTCCGGTGGAGGAGGCCTTCGACTGGGTGCACGGGGTGGTAACCAAGGGGGCCTCCCTGGAATCGGAGACCACCGCCGCGACCCTGGGAAGGGAGGGTGTGAGGGAGCTCAACCCCATGGCGAACCTGGACTTCCTCTCCATCCCCCTAGGGGAGTATCTGGCCAGATACCTGGAGTTCGGTAAGGGTCTGAGCTCCCCCCCCAAAATTTTCTCGGTGAACTACTTCCTCAGGGACGAGAGGGGGGAGTTCCTGACCACCAAGAAGGACAAGGCGGTCTGGCTCAAGTGGATGGAGCTCAGGGTCCACGGAAACGTGGGGGCGCTGGAGGCCCCCACCGGCCTCCTTCCCAGGTACGAGGACCTTCGGGACCTCTTCGGGAGGGTGCTGGGGAGGAGGTACGGGAGGAGCCAGTACCTCCGCCAGTTCTCGGTGAGGATTCCCCAGCATCTCTCCAAGCTTGAGAGGGTGGAGGCCTTCTACCGGAAGATACCCGGGGTTCCCACCCTCTTCTTCGAGGTGCTGGAGGCCCAGAGGAGGAGGCTGGAGGAGGCCAGGAAGAAGTGGGGGGATCTCCTCTCCCCGCAGCACCTCCCGGTGAGGGAGGCCTGAGCTGGGGCAGGCGAATATAAGGGAGTATAAGCAGAACACAAAAACCTTTTTATAACCTCTCCCAAGTTTTGCGATTTTTCATGCCGGGGTTCAGAGGTGGGGTTCATCCGCGGGGCCTGAAGCTGACGGGCTACAAGAAGATAGAGGTTCCCCCCCTTCCCCCCCGCGTGGTGGTTCCCCTTCGCCAGCACCTGGGGGCCCCCTGCAATCCGTTGGTGGAGAAGGGGGCCCAGGTGAAGACGGGGCAGAAGATAGGGGACTCACCCGCCGCCGTCTCCGCCCCCGTTCACGCCTCCCTCTCGGGCACCGTGGTGGAGCTCTCCCAGCAGCGTCTCCCCACGGGGGACAAGGCCCTCTCGGTGGTGATAGAATCCGACGGGAAGGACGAGTGGGAGAGGATGCCCCCGCTGGACCCGGAGAGGGCCTCCAGGGAGGAGCTCCTGCAGAGGGTCAGGGAGGCGGGCATCGTGGGCATGGGGGGGGCGGGCTTCCCCACCCACGTCAAGCTGAACCCCCCCAAGAAGGTGGACACCCTCGTGGTCAACGGGGTGGAGTGCGAGCCCTACATCACCGCTGATCACCGCCTGATGCTGGAGGAGGGGGAGAAGATCTTGGAGGGTGCCAAGATCATGGCGAAGATCCTGGGGGTGGAGAGGGTGCTCATAGCCATAGAGGACAACAAGCCCGACGCCATCGAGCACATGGAGAAGCTGAGCGAGGGGGTGGGGAAGGTGGTGAGGCTGCGCACCAAGTACCCGCAGGGGGATGAGAGGCACCTGCTCAGGGCCGTGCTGGGGAGGGAGGTGCCCGTCGGCGGCCTGCCGCTGGATGTGGGGGCGGTGGTTCAGAACGTGGGCACCTGCAAGGCCGTCCGTGATGCCGTTCTCTTGGGGGAACCGCTGGTGGAGAGGGTGGTGACGGTGACGGGTGAGGTGGCGGAGCCCAAGAACCTGCGGGTGAGGGTGGGCACACCCTTCTCCTACCTCCTCCAGCAGTGCGGGGGGACGGTGGGAGGGGTCAAGAAGGTGGTGGCGGGGGGTCCCATGATGGGCTTCGCCGTCTACGAGGATGTTCCCGTGGTGAAGACCACGGGATGCGTGCTGGTGATGGGGGAGAGGCAGGTGGTGGAGGAGGAAGAGGGGCCCTGCATAAGGTGCGGCAGGTGCGTGGAGGCCTGCCCCATGGGCCTCATGCCCACCCATCTGGTGAGGCTGGTGAGGGCCAAGGACTTTGAGGCCTGCCAGCAGTACAACCTCCTGAGCTGCGACGAGTGCGGGTGCTGCGCCTACGTCTGCCCCTCCAAGATCCCCATCGTTCACGTGATAAGGGAGGGGAAGAAAGGGATAAGGAGGCTGAAGAAATGATACCCAACGCGAAGCTGCTGGTCTCCCCGAGCCCCCACCTGAAGGACAGGGTTTCGGTGAGGAGGATCATGTTCACGGTGGTGCTGGCCCTCATGCCCGCCACCGCCTGCGGGGTCTACCTCTTCGGCCTCCACGCCCTCTGGGTGATCCTGGTCTCGGTGCTCTCCGCCCTGGTTTCGGAGTTCCTGGGGTACAGGGCCATGGGGAAGAGGTTCACCATGGACGGGAGCGCGGTGATCACCGGCCTCCTGCTGGCCCTCTGTCTTCCCCCCACGGTTCCCCTCTGGATGCCCGCGGTGGGCTCCTCCTTCGCCATCCTGGTGGGGAAGTGCGCCTTCGGGGGGCTGGGCCAGAACCTCTTCAACCCCGCCCTGGTGGGCAGGGCCTTCCTCACCCTGAGCTGGCCCTCCCTCATGACCCGCTGGGTATCCCCCCTCGAGGGGGTGAGCACGGCCACTCCCCTGGGCACCTGGAAGAGCGGAGGGGGATACACCTCCACCTGGGACCTCTTCCTGGGGAACGTGGCGGGGTGCATAGGGGAGACCTCCGCCCTGGCCATCCTGCTGGGAGGGACCCTCCTGATCGCCCTCAGGTACATAGACTGGAGGACCCCCCTCTCCTACATAGGGACGGTGGGCCTCCTGATGCTCCTTCTCGGGGAGGATCCCCTCTTCCACATGCTGGCGGGGGGTCTCTTCCTAGGGGCCTTCTTCATGGCCACCGACTACGTCACCACCCCCCTGACGGGGAGGGGTAGGGTGATCTTCGGGGTGGGGGCGGGTTTGCTGGTGGTGGTGATAAGGATGTACGGGGGCATGCCCGAGGGGGTGACCTACTCCATCCTCATCATGAACGCCTTCACCCCCCTCATAGACAGGTACACCAGGCCCAGGGTGTACGGGACGGTGAGGAGGAAATGGTGGGAAAGGAAGAAGTGAAGCCGGTGGCCGTGCTGGTGATCACCTGCCTGGTCTGGGGGGCCCTGCTGGGCCTCACCCACAGCGCCACGGAGAAGAGGATAGAGGAGGCGGAGAGGGCGGAGCTCTACCGCACCCTCTCCCAGATCTTCCCCTCCGCCCAGTTCACGGAGGAGAACGGGCACTACGTGTGCTCGGAGAACGGGGTGGTGGTGGGCTACGCGGTGGAGGTGGAGGAGAAGGGATACGGGGGGAAGATGAGGGTGCTGGTGGGGATGAACCCGGACGGAACCGTGGCGGGGGTGAGGATCCTCTCCCACGGGGAG
>QNVD01000282.1 GCA_004347925.1 Hadesarchaea archaeon | reverse complement strand
GGGGGGNGGNGNGGGGGGTGAGGTTCAGGGGATCCGAGAGGGCCTCCCCCGCTCCCGGGGTGCTGCGGGCCCTGAGGGAGAGCGATTTCATCCTCATAGGCCCCAGCAACCCCGTGACCAGCATAGGCCCCATCCTCTCCCTCAGGGGGATCAGGGAGGAGCTGAGGAGGAGGAGGGAGGAGGTGGCGGTGGTCAGCCCCATCCTCGGGAGGTCCCCCGTGAGCGGTCCGGCGGGGAAGCTGATGAGGGCGCTGGGACTGGAGGTCAGCCCCGCGGGGGTGGCGGAGTACTACCGGGAGGTGGCGGGCCACTTCTTCCTCCACTCCACCGACGGGGAGTTCGCCCCCAGGCTGAGGGAGCTGGGGATGGAGGTGCACAGGGTCAACCTCTGGATGAGGAACCTGAGGGAGAGGAGGAGGCTGGCGGGGAAGATCCTGGAGGAGATGGGCTAGTCTAGGAGCCGGTAGAGGGTGTCCCTCTGCCTGGGGATCCTTCCCGCCCTCAGGATCAGGGACCGGAGCTGGTGGGGCTCCATCCCCTGCCCCCACCTCCCCCCCGCCTCCCTGGTGATGTTCTCCTCGAAGAGGGTGCCCCCCAAGTCGTCCGCTCCGGCCAGGAGCATGGTGCGGGCGCCCTCGGGACCCAGCTTCACCCAGGAGGCCTGCACGTGGTTGATGTACCCGGCCAGCACCAGCCTGGCCACGGCGTGCAGCCTGAGGTTCTCCTCCAGGCTGGGAGGCCTTATCCCCAGCGAGGCGAGCTCGGTCCGGTGGGGGACCACGGGGAGGGGGACGAACTCCGTGAACCCCCCCGTTTCCCTCTGGATCTCCCTCAGCAGCAGGAGGTGCCCAGCCCTCTCCTCCAGGGTCTCCACCGTCCCGTACATCATGGTGGAGGTGGTGGGGATCCCCATGCGGTGGCAGGTCTTCACCACCTCCACCCACCTCCCGGTCCCGATCTTGGTGGGGCAGAGGATCCCCCTCACCCTGTCGCTGAGGATCTCCGCAGCCGTTCCGGGAACGGAGTCCAGGCCGGCCTCCTTCAGGGCCCTCACCACCTCCCCCACCGGCATTCCCTCCCTCCTGGAGAGGTGGTCCAGCTCGGCCGGGGAGAAGGCGTGGAGGTGGAGCTCCGGTGAGACCCCCTTCACCACCCTCACCAGCTCGAGGTAGTCCTCCAGCCCGAGCTCGGGATGGAGGCCCCCCTGCAGGCAGATCTCCGTGGCCCCCCTCCCCACGGCCTCCCTGACCTTGGCCTCCAGCTGGGCGGGGGTGAGGCAGTAGGCCTCGGGATGGGAGGGGGGACGCCGGAAGGCGCAGAACCTGCAGGAGCCGATGCAGAGGTTGGTGTGGTTGATGTTGCGGTTGACCACGTACGTGGCCACCTCGCCCACCAGCCTCCTCCTCACCAGGTCGGCCGTGTGCAGGAGCAGCCGGAGCTCCCTCCCCTCCGCCCTGAGCAGCTCCGCCGCCTGCCTGAGGTCCAGGTCCCTTCCCGAGAGGCTCCTCTCCAGCGCCTCGGCCACGAGGGGGTCGATCAGGCTGAGGGCCCTCTCGAAGTTCTCCGCGAGCTGGAAGAGAGCCCCGGTTCCCTCCATGCCGAAGCCTCTGGTCTTTTCGCTCTTAATCTTTTTGGGGAGGGCGCAGATACCCTTCCTCGTCCGCCAGCCTGGACACCACCCTCCTCACCTCCTCCGACATGAAGGAGGGGTCCCTCGCGTACCTGGGATAGAGGGGCAGCCTCCCCCTGAGCCTGAACCCCTCGGCCTCCAGCCTGCGGCGGAGGGAGGGCAGGCCGGGCCAGGGTCGCTCGGGGTTGACGAAGTCGGGGGTGACCTCGGAGATCCCCCCCAGGTCGTTGGCCCCCTCCCTCAGGAAGGGCACCACGTCCTCCACCAGGTTGGGGGGGATCTGGATGCCCACCTCCGGGGGGAGGATCTCGGCGGCCATCCTGACGGTCTCCAGCACCTCCTCCTCCGGGGGAGGGGGGAGGCTCCCCATGGGGGTGCCGGGCTTCGGGGAGAAGGGCTGGATGATCACCTCCTGGATGTGGCCGTACCGCTCGTGCAGCCTCCCTATCTCCTCCAGCGACCTCCTCCTGTCCTCCCGGCCCTCCCCTATGCCCACCAGGATGCCGGTGGTGAAGGGGATCCTGAGCTCCCCCGCCCTCTCGATGAACTCCAGCCTCACCCCCGGGTCCTTCCCGGGGCTCTCCCTGTGAGCCTCCAGCCTGGAGGCGCACTCCAGCATCAGCCCCATGCTGGCGTTGTACCTCCTCAGCCTCCTCAGCTCCTCCACGTCCAGGATCCCGGCGTTGGTGTGGGGGAGGAGGCCGAGCCTCAGGATGTGCCTGCAGAGCTCCTCCAGGTAGTCGGAGATGCTCCGGTACCCCATCCCCTCCAGCTCCCTCCTGGCCCGGGGATGGACCTCAGGCCTTTCCCCCAGGGTGAAGAGGACCTCGGAGCAGCCGGCCTTCTTCCCCCGGAGCACCAAGGAGAAGACCTCCTGGGGGGAGAGAAGGGTGGCCTCCCCCTCCTCCCTCCTGAAGCCGCAGTAGGCGCACCGGTTCCTGCAGAAGGTGGTGAGGGGAACGAAGACGTTGGGGGAGTAGGTGACCACCCTGGACGCCGAGCGGGCCATCATCCCACCCGGAAGCCCCCCCATAAAAACCTCCGGAGGGGTCCGAAGGGAGTAAAAAGGTGCCCCTCTCCCTTTCCATGGAGAGGATGGGAAGGGGGGAAGGGCTGGTCCTCCTCCCCGTGAAGTCCCTCTCGAGGGCCAAGTCCAGCTTCGAGGGAATCCTCACGCCGGAGGAGAGGAGGGAGCTGGTGCTGTGCATGCTCACCGACATGCTCAGGGTCCTCTCGCAGGTGGGGGTGGAGAAGATGGTGGTGTCCCCGGACGAGGAGGTCCTGCGCCTGGCCTCCTCCCTGGGGGCCAGGACCTTCAGGGAGCCCGGCCTGGAGCTCAACCTGGCCCTTTCCCTCGCGAGGGGCAGGGCGATGGGGGAGGGGGCCGGGGAGGTGCTGATCCTCCCCGCCGACCTCCCCTTCCTCAGGGTGAGGGATGTGGAGGAGCTCAGGGGGAGGGCGGAGGGGGAGAGGGAGGTGGTGCTCTCCCCCTCCCGCACCCTGGGGACCAACGCCCTCCTCCTGCGCCCCCCGGACGTGATACCGCTGAGGTTCGGGGGGGAGAGCTTCCCCCTGCACGTGAGGGAGAGCCTCAGGGCGGGGATAAGGCCCAAGATCTACCGCTCCCCCACCCTGGCCACGGACGTGGACGGGGTGGAGGACCTGCTGGCGGCGGAGACGCTGGGCCTGGGAACCCGCACCAGGGAGTTCCTCCTCTCCCTGGGTAAGAACAGATTTGCACCCTGAGGAACATTTTTATTCCTCGGGGCGAACCACACGGCAAGATGGAGCGCCTGAAGTACCTGCTGGACGAGGAGGAGCTGCCCAGGGCCTGGTACAACATTCAGGCCGACCTGCCCACCCCCCTGGATCCCCCCCTCCACCCGGCCACCTGGCAGCCCGTGAAGCCCGAGGACCTGGAGCCCATCTTCCCCAGGGAGCTGATCAGGCAGGAGGTCAGCCGGGAGAGGTGGATACCCATCCCGGAGGAGGTGAGGGAGGTGTACAGGCTGTGGAGGCCCACCCCCCTCTACCGGGCGGTCAGGCTGGAGCGCCTGCTGAAGACCCCGGCCAGGATCTACTACAAGTGGGAAGGGGTGAGCCCCCCGGGGAGCCACAAGCCCAACACCTCCGTGGCCCAGGCCTACTACAACATGAAGGAGGGGGTGGAGAGGCTCACCACCGAGACGGGGGCGGGGCAGTGGGGAAGCGCCCTGGCCTTCGCCACCATGCTCTTCGGGCTCAAGTGCACCGTCTACATGGTCAGGGTCAGCTACGACCAGAAGCCCTACCGCAGGATCCTCATGGAGATCTGGGGGGCGGAGTGCGTCCCCAGCCCCAGCAGCAGGACGGAGTACGGGAGGAGGGTCCTGAAGGAGGATCCCCAGAACCCCGGCAGCCTGGGGATAGCCATCTCCGAGGCCATCGAGGACGCCGTGACCCACCCCCACACCAAGTACTCCCTGGGCAGCGTCCTGAACCACGTCCTCCTCCACCAGACCATCGTGGGGCTGGAGGCCAAGAGGCAGATGGAGATGGCGGGGGACTATCCCGACGTGATCCTGGGGTGCGTGGGAGGGGGGAGCAACTACTCCGGCCTTCTCTTCCCCTTCCTGGCGGACAAGCTCACCGGGAAGAAGCCCGAGCTGCAGGCCTTCTCCTGCGAGCCCAAGGCCTGCCCCACCCTCACCAAGGGGATCTACACCTACGACCACGGGGATTCGGCCGGCCTCACCCCCCTCCTCAAGATGTACACGCTGGGACACACCTTCGTCCCCCCGCCCATCCACGCCGGGGGGCTGCGGTACCACGGTGACGCCCCCCTCCTCTGCAAGCTCACCAGGGAGGGCTACGTGGGGGCCAGGGCCTACCACCAGAACGAGGTCTTCGAGGCCGCCAGGCTCTTCGCCAGGGCGGAGGGCTTCGTGGTGGCCCCCGAGACGGCCCACGCGGTGAAGGCGGCGGTGGACGAGGCCCTCAGGTGCAGGGAGACGGGGGAGGAGAAGGTCATCCTCTTCAACGCCAGCGGGCACGGGATGCTGGACCTGGCGGCCTGGGATGCCGCCATCCACGGGAAGCTGGTGGACTTCGAGTACCCCCAGGAGCTGGTGGAGAAGGCCCTGAGGGAGCTGCCCAGGCCCCGCTCCTAGCGCTTCCTCAGCCCCAGCAGCAGGGCCACCACCAGGCAGATCGCCGCCCCTCCCAGGGCCAGCGGGGTCCAGGGGGGAATCCTGGCGGGTAGCTCCAGCGGCTTCCCCCTCTCCCCCAGCACCTCCATGGACCAGCGCAGGGAGTCCAGGGCCGCCTGCGGATCCCCTCCCCCCGCGGCCTCCAGCTTATCCCGGGCCAGCCCCAGCCTGGGGTCGTCTCCCCCCACCCCCTCCGCCAGCCCGAGCACGGTCCTGGCGGAGGTCAGGAAACCCTCCCTGGCCTCCTCCTCGGAGAGATAGCTCAGGGAGACCTCCTCGGGCCCCACCTCCAGGGCTCCGTAGTGGACCTTGGAGAGGTAGGCGTCGGAGGAGCTCAGCCCCCTGGATCCCCTGGTCAGGTGAAGGGGGTCCATCCTGAAGAGGTACTTCTCCGTTCCCCCCGACCAGGTGGGGTCCACGGGCTCCCAGCCCCTCTCCGGTAGGTAGACCTCCACCCAGGCGTGGTTGCCCGCCCCGTTCTCCCCCGCGGTCCAGCCGAAGGAGAGCCTGGAGGGGACGCCCAGGGCCCGGAGCAGGGCTATGAGGAGGTCGCTGAGGCAGTCGCAGTCCCCGGTCCCCTTCTGGAGGGTGAGGAGGGCCCCCTGCCTCTCCTGCGTGGGGGTGTAGGTGATGCTCCTGTCCTCATACTCCAGCAGCTTCCTGGTCAGGGAGTACAGGTTCCTCTCCCCACCCGCCAGCTGGAGGGAGAGGGGCCTGAGCTCCCCCACCTCCCAGTACTCCCTCTCCCTCGTGTACTCCTCCAGGCCGGGGGGAAGGTCGTCCAGGGTTCCGGAGCTCTCCGGGGAGAGGCGGGGATCGTAGAGCTCGGTCCTCCACAGCAGCTCCACCCTCACCCTCCTGCTCTCCCCGGGGGCCAGCCTGAGCCTGAAGGAGGCGTGCCAGTTGTTCTCCTCATCCCGGTACAGGCTTCCCACGGGGGGATCGGAGGAGAGGAGGGAGGCGAAGCCCGTCTTACCCTCGCTGAAGAGGAGGAGGTTCATCACCAGCTCGCAGCTCTCCCTTCCCGGGTTCCTGAGGTTCTCGATCAGGGTCAGCCTGTAGTGGGCCGGGCTGGAGTAGAAGGTGACCCTCACCCCCTCGAAGCTCCCCGGCGCCCCCACGGAGGTGGAGTAGGTGACGGAGGAGGAATCGGCGGAGGCCTCCCTGGGCTCGTACCAGAAGAGCG
>QNVD01000281.1 GCA_004347925.1 Hadesarchaea archaeon | reverse complement strand
CCCCCCGGGCCCTCCCCATCTCCCCCTCCAGCTCCTCCTCCCTCTCGGGCGTGAAGGCCGCCCCCTCCCCGTCCCAGCACTTCAGGCCGTTGTACTCCGGGGGGTTGTGGGAGGCGGTGACCATCACCCCCGCCCCCGCCCTCCAGGCCCTGACGGAGAAGGCCAGCACGGGGGTGGGGACCATCCCCGCCCTAACCGCCGTGCACCCCCCCGAGAGGAGGCCGGCCAGCAGGGCGCTCTCCAGCATCTCGCTCGAGGTCCGGGGATCCCTCCCCACCACCACCCTTCCCGAGTTCCCCAGGAGGGAGGCCAGGCCCAGGCCCAGCCTCAGGGCCAGGGGGGGATCCACCTGCTCGTTGGCCAGCCCCCTCACGCCCGAGGTACCGAAGAGGCGGGGCAAATCCTCCCCCCGGCGCTAGGCGGGGGCCGCGGCGGGGGCGGCTGGGGTCCCGGCGGTCTGGGCCTCCGCGGGCCTCTTCAGGACCTCCGTCTTCTGGATCTCCACCCTCCGGATGGGGCAGTACTTCTTGGCCACCTTGTAGACGTCCGCGGAGAGCTTCCCCAGCACGGCCTCCTGCACGAACTGGTCGAAGGTGCGCTCGGAGGCCCTGGTGGTGAGGAGGTTGACGATCTCGGAGCGGATGGCCCTCACCTGGGACCTGGAGATCTTCCTCACCGTCATCACCACCACGGTGATCTGGATCTCCCTGCCGTCCTTCGTCCTCACGGTCAGGATGTGGGTGATCTTGGTGGCCCTCCTCCTCACCTGGCTGCGGAGGAAGTGCTGGGCCAGGTCGTGCCCCACGAAGTCGGTGTAGGCCTTCTCCCCGTCCACCCTCACCACCTGGAAGAAGAGCTTCAGGTAGGCCTTGGAGACGTCCTGGACCAGGTCGCCCAGCGAGACCTCCACCTTCCTCCCCAGCAGCTTCTGGGGGTCGGAGGCCAGGGTCTCCCCTATCCTGGTGCCCCCGAACATGGGGGGGGCGTAAAGCTCGTACCAGACCTTCCTCTTCCACTCCTTGGCCGAGCTCGTCTTCTCGGGCAAAGCCTCACCCTTCCCCTTTCTCCCCGGTGGATAAAACCCTCACGCGCGCCCTCACGGCCTCCGGCCAGGAGCCCTCCTCCAGCCCGTAGTGGGCCAGGAAGCCCACCACCCAGCGGGTGGTGCCGAAGCCGCAGCAGCCCGTCCAGATCCTCCTCCCCCTGGCCTCCTTTATCCCGAAGGACCTCACGAACTTCTCCCCGTGCACGTTCAGGGAGGCCACCTCCAGCCAGTCGTCCTTGTAGGGCAGCCTCACCTCCAGGTCGTAGGTGGCCGCCTCCGGACCCCCCTCCTCCCTCTCCCCCTCCCTGAGGTAGAAGGGGGTGGCCACGGTGAGCCTCCACCTGAGGCCCAGCTTCCTCAGGAGGTTCTCGCTCCTCTCCCTCACCCCCTCCCTTATCTCCACCACCTGCTCGGGTGAGCCCAGGAAGACCAGCTCTATCCTCCTGAACTCGTGGGTCCGGATCAGCCCCTCCGCCCCCCCTCCCTCCCAGCGGTAGGTCCAGCCGCTCCTGTCGAAGAGCTTGACGGGAAGGTCCTCCAGCCTCACCCTCCCTCCGCTGAACATCTGGTAGAAGGGCTCGCACTGGGCGGGGGCNAGCACGTAGGAGGGGGGCTCCACCGCCTCCCTGAGCAGCTCCGGGACCACCCTCCTCCTGAGCCTGACCTCAGCCTTGAACTCGGAGAAGGCCTGGGGATCCCTGGGAGGGGAGCAGACGTAGTACATGCCCTCCGGTATGCCGTCCAGGTAACCGGGCATCTTCCTCATCACCTCCAGGGGGATGAGCTTGGGGAAGAGGGCCTCCCTGAAGCCCAGGGGCCTCACCACCTCCTCCAGGATCAGCCCCTCCACGGCCCACAGCAGCTCCGCGAAGGGGGGGCCGTAGAGCCACTGGCCCCTCCCCGGGAACTCCTGGATCCACCCCCTCCTCTCCATCTCCTCCGTGGGGTTCCCGGAGAAGAGGGGAGGGACCCCCTCCTCCTCCCTCACCACCCTGGGCGCCTGCACCCCCTGGGGCGCCGCCGGGGCCCTCTCCGCCAGGGAGACCAGCCTGTCCACCGTCCCCCTCCTCAGGTCGGACTCCGAGAGCCCCCTCAGGGTCAGGACCACCCCCTCCTCCCCCCTCCGCACCTCGTGGCGCAGCCCCCTCAGGAGGTCCTCCGCCTCCCCCGGCAGGGAGGGGAGCTCTATCCGGTACTCCTCACCCTCCATTCCCCTGAGGCCCAGCCTGTGCCTCCCCAGCAGGTCCCTGAGCTCCTTGGCCAGGCGGAGGAGGGCGCTGTGGGCCCTCACGTACCGATCGGAGACTATCCTCAGCTCCAGCTCCTCCCCCCTCACCTCCCAGCCCTCCACCCTGGCCCCCTCCCTCCCGGGCGGGGCCCCCCTGCGCAGGAGCTCGGCGGACCCCTCCAGCAGCCTCCCTATCTCTCCCCTGAACTCCTCCAGCCCGCCGCTGAACCTCAGCCTCGCCCTCAGGAAGAACCTCAAGCCGGTCCTCCTCCTTGCCCCTCCCGCGAAATAAAGTATTTCAAACTTCTTCCAGCAGGCCCTCCGCCGCCTCCGTGCAGGCGAGCAGGTCGTCCAGGGTGGCCAGGAGGGTCTCTATCCTCCCCTCCATCCTGACGGTGGTGATCACCTCCCTCCCCCTCCTCACCGTCCTCAGCTCCACCCCCTTCCCCCCCACGTTGTCCGGGGAGAGGGCCCTGACCAGGGCCTCCGCCACCCTCTCCTCACGGTAGAGGCAGCGCACCCTGGCCCTTAGCTCCATCCCCCCACCGCTCAGTCCCTTATCCCCTCTTCCGAGACCGAGAAGATGGCCTCCCCCTCGGGAAGGCAGGGGCTGTCCACCACCCTGGCTATGCGCTTGTTGGCCTTGCTCCTCCTCAGGTAGACCCTGGTGGTCACGGAGTGGGCCAGCACGTGCCCCCCTATGGGCCTGGTGGGGTCCCCGAAGAACATGTCGGGCCTGGCCTGCACCTGGTTGGTGACGAAGACCGCCAGGTTCCTCAGCTCGGAGAGCCTGTGGAGGGTGAGGAGGTGCCTGGCCAGCTTCTGCTGCCTGGCAGCCAGCGCCTCCCTCCCCACGAACTCCCCCCTGAAGAGGGAGGTGAGGGAGTCCACCACCACCAGCTTGATGGGCTCCTTCTCCGACAGCTCCTCCACCTTCTCGGCCAGGAGGAGCTGCTGGTCCGTGTTGTAGGCCCTGGCGAAGTAGATGTTCCTCACCGCCTCCATCTCGTCCATGTCCAGCGCCCTGGCCATGTCCTGGATGCGCTCGGGCCTGAAGGTGTTCTCGGTGTCTATGAAGACGGCCTTTCCCTGCAGGCCGCCCCTCTCCTCCGGGAGCTGCACGTTGACGCAGAGCTGGTGGGCCAGCTGGGTGTTGTGCAGGAGCGTGGGCTGGTGCCCTCCCACGAAGCAGTGCCCCTGGGGGACCACGAAGTCGTAAACGTAATCGTTGTGCTCGACCTCCCTCACCTCCTCGATCACGTCCCAGCCCAGCTCCAGGGCGGCCTGGAGGGTGGAGACCGCCTCCTCGAGCTTCTTCTCCCTCCCCTCTATCTCGGCCACCAGCGCCTCCCGCACGGCCTGAAGCCCCCCGGGGCCCTCCCCGCCGAGGTGGTTGCCCGCCGACCGGCTTTCGACGCCGGGCCCAAGCACGATGGAGCGGAGGGGGAAGGGCAGCTCACCCGCCAGCTCCCTCAGCTCGGCCCGGGAGCCCGCCCTCCTGGCCCTCTCCTTCCACTCCCCGAAGCGCTTCAGCTGCTCCAGGAAAAGGTCCCTGATCCTCAGGAGGGTCTCCCGGTCGAGGAAGGCCTGATCCCTCTCCCCGGTCAGCGGGTGAGGGAAGGCTTCCCCGAAGGTTTCCCTGCAGGTTCTCCTCAGGAGCTCCGCCAGCTCGGCCGGGTAGCCGAAGTCAACGGACCGGGAGGAGGGGAGGCTGGGGGGAGGAGAGGATCTGAAGGGGAGCTCCCCCATCCTGGCCCCGTCCTCCCCGCCTATGAGGAGCCTGTACCCCCCTTCCCCGCGCACCGCGGTGGCGTGGACCCCTATCCTTAGCAGGAGGTAGGAGAGCTCGGTGAACAGCCTCCCGCTCTCGGTGGAGAGCTCGATGGTCCGCCCGAGCGATCCCTCACCCTCCAGGTAGCCCGCCAGGAAGTGCCTCACCACCTCCTCCGGGGAGCCCAGCACCTCCGGGGGCACGAACTTCTCCGCCGCATCGCACTCCGCCAGCTCGCCCAGGAACTCCAGAACGGGCTTCCCCAGCACCAGGCGGTTGACGGCCCGCCCCTCCCGATGGAGGGCGGGGGAGAGGCCGAACCTCCTCTCCAGGTAGGACCTCACCCACTCCGCGAGCCTCTCGTTGGAGGTGGAGATCTCCGGCCCGCTCCCCCTCGCCACGTAGAGCCCAAGGAAGTAGCCGTCGTCTGGGCTCAGGCCTCCGGAGGCGGGGGCCTGGGGAAGGGAGGAGGGCACCGCCACCGGCGAACCGGCCCTCAGCTCCCCCGCCGGAACCCACTCCAGCCCCCTCCCGGTCAGGGTCAGCAACCTGTGCTTGGGCGTGAGCCTGAGGACCCTGCCCCTCCTCGTCCTTATCTCCAGGAGCCACCTCACCCTCTCCCTGTAGAGGCAGGAGGCCCGGGTGGGCTGCAGCCTTCCCCCGAAGAAGGAGAGCACCTTCACGTTCGGGGTGGGGACCACCGTCCCGGCGTCAAACCTCCGCTCGCCGAAGAGGCTCCTGTAGTGCTCGTAGGCCTCCTCGATCGAGGTGAGGTGCGGCCTCTCGTCGTTGAGGTAGTAGACGGGCGTGTCCCCGGACACGCACTTGCCCGTACCGAACTCCCCGAAAACCTCCGTCACGGCCCTGGTGGGTATCCCTCCCCCCAGCAGGTTGTCGAGCTGCTTGCTTCCCGTGGTGATCCAGCCCAGCTCCTTCCTCAGCCTGAGGGCCTCCTCCCCCGTGAGGAACTTGCCTATGTCCGCCCTCTGCTTGGCCGCCTCTATGATCTTCCTGGCCTGGGCCTCCCCCACCTCCGCTATCTCCTTCAGCTCCTCCACCGTCGCCACGGCCAGGGAGGAGATGGTCCTGTATCCCGCCTCCCTCAGCCTCTCGGCGATGGCGGGGCCCACCCCCGGGAGCTCCTCCAGGTTGGTGTCCTCCAAGCTCTCACCCTCCTTGTTTTCCCCTCACTTTAACCTTTTCCAGAAGCCGCTCCGCCTCCTCCCTGGCATCCGGGAACTCCACGGAGGTGACCCTGAGCTCCAGCTGGTCCAGGTACTCGTCCCTCCTGGTGGTGCCGGAGAGGATCACCTCCCTTCCCTCCAGCCCAAGCAGGCGGTAGAACTCCCCCAGGTTCTGGGTCCTCCGGTACTCCTCGAAGAGGCGGGCGGAGCTCATCCCCGCCAGCTCCTCGGCCGCCCTGCCGAAGAGCACGGCCCTGATGGTTCCCGTGCCGTCGTCCAGGATCAGGTTGAGCACGGCCCGGTGCTCCGGGGAGACCACCTTCCCGCACTCCTCGCACAGGAGGCTGGTGTCCACCGTGCCCAGCGTCCTCCCGCACAGGGGGCAGAGGTCGAAGATGGGCCGGCGCCTGATCACCCTCACGATGGTTCCCCTCACCCTGACCTGCAGGTTGGGCTCCTGGATCTCCCCTATCTCCCTCGTCTCTGGGGACCAGGAGAGGCGGGCCAGGACCTCCGCGGGGGGAAGCTCCTCCTCCACCTCGGGGTTCACCTCCAGCTGCCCCATCCTCCCCAGGTGCAGCTCGAGCGGGGTGCCGAGGGGCGTGTAGGCGTTGCGCAGGAGGACCACCTCCCCCACCCTGGGGACCCTCTCGGCGTGCTCCTGCCAGAGCAGGACCCTCACCTTCCCCGTCCTGTCCCCCAGGATGAGGCTGGCGAACTTCCCCCTCTTCCCCTCCCTCACGAACTCCTTGACCTCCCCCACCTCCACCACCCTCCCCACCACCTCCACCCCGTCCATTCCGGGCTCCAGCTCCCCCACCCT
>QNVD01000280.1 GCA_004347925.1 Hadesarchaea archaeon | reverse complement strand
TTCACCCTGCCGAAGTCCCCCTCCAGCCTGAGCACCTCCCCGTCCCCCCTCTCCTCGATCGTGAAGAGCTCCTCCAGCCTCTTCCTCCTCCTCCCGTACAGCACCTCCATCCTCCCCACCTCCCCCACCGGCTTCCCGCACAGGTGCTCGGGGCAGAGGACCTCCGCCTCCACCGGAACCCTGAAGGGACCCCTGGGCCTCAGGACGATCATCCCATCACCTCCCTCAGGTGGAAGAGGTACTTGCCCAGCTTCCCCCCGTAGTTCCCCGCCGAGATCCTCCTTATCCCCCTCACCGAGCATGCCCCCTCTATTCCCTCCCTCATGGCCCTCCTCACGCTCCCCTCGTCCAGGCCGTTGATCACGATCTCCAGCACGCAGTTCACCCCCTCCGGGACCCTGCTCCTCACCAGGGGCCTCAGGGTGGGGCAGTACTCCGTGTTGGTGGAGGCCTTCAGGAACCTGTACTTGGAGCCCACCTTGCTCCCGCTCCTCACCACCCCCCCGGGGAAGGGGGCCACCACCCCCTCCACCCTCCTTATCCTCTCCACCGCCCTCTCCGCCGCCTCCAGCGTGCAGTCCTCGTCCTCCCCCAGGATGAGGAAGTTCCCCCCTCCCACCGCCCTCTTTATCCCGAACTCCTCCTCCACCAGGAACTCCCCTTCCATCACCGGGATCCTCCAGAACCTCCTCCCCTCCACCCTCTTGGAGAGCTGGAAGCCGTCCCCGAAGAACCTCAGCTTGGCCCCCACCTTCACGCTCTTCTCCCCCTGCAGGCCGTTGAAGCAGGAGGTGGTGGGGCAGGTCATGACGCACTGCCCTATCCTCCTGAGCAGCTGATCCTCCAGGTCCTTCTCCGACATGGCGAAGATCAGGAGGCTGGCCCCAGGCCTCCCGTCCGGGGTCTGCTCGGGCCCCAGCCACCTCTCCACCCCCGCCTCGGCCCCGCAGGCTATCACGGAGGTGGCGAAGCCCGTGGCGGTCTGGGCGGCGTTCCTCACCCAGGCCTCGTTCTTGGCCGTCACGATCACCCTGGCCGCCCTCATGCCGAAGGCCTCGGCGAAGGTGTCCTCTATCTCCACTCCGTTCACCCGCACGGTATCACCTCGCTCCTGGGGAGGTACTCGGGCTCCACCGGGTAGTTCTCCAGGGAGACCGTGTAGTACCTCTCGAACTCCTCCCTGGCGTCCTCCGGCAGCTCACCGGGTGGGCTAACCCAGAAGGTCTTCCCCCAGTGCTCCTTCACCACCCTCCCGTCCTTCACCACGATCTCCCCGTCCTTGATCACGTACTTGGCCCTCGAGAAGGAGCCCTCTATGTCGTCCTCCCTGAACTCGTAGAGGGCCACGTCCGCATCCGCCCCCACCCCCAGGTGCCCCTTCCTCCTCAGGCCCAGGAGCCTGGCGGGGGCGGCCCTGGTGATCACGGCTATCTCGTAGAGGGAGTACTCCCTGTCCAAGGAAGGCAGGGTGGAGCGGGAGGAGGCCGCCCTGTGGACCTCGGAGAGGGTCTTCTCCCTGGCCTTCCTGCTCATCAGCCACTCGATCACCTTCGGGTACCGGTAGAAGGGGCCGGCGTTGGGGTGGTCGGTGGTGAGCACCACCTTCCAGGGATCCTCCACCAGCAGGGCCACCTCCAGCCCTATGGTCCACTGCACCGCGTTCACCAGGGACTTGGGCTTGAAGGTGTAGGGGACGATCCCCGCCCCCACCTCCATCTCCACGTCCGAGTTGTACCACTTGTTCCCCGTGAGCCTGAAGAGCTGGTGCTGCCAGGGACCGTCACCGGTCATGGTGGTGGCCTCCCCGAAGATCACCTGCCCCAGGTCGCAGGTGGCCCCCTCGGACCTGTTGATGGCCTTGGCCACCTCCGGGGCGGCGGAGGAGAGGGTGGCCCAGTCCTCCCCCCCGTAGGAGTTGAACTGGATGTGGGTGATGTGAATCCTACCTCTCTCGGCCACCACCGTCTCCACCGTGTCCACCACTATTCCGAACTTGCCCGGGGTCCCCAGCTTGTTGCAGTGGACGTGGATGGGGTGGGGGAGGCCCAGCTCCTCGTTCACCCTAGCCAGTCCCCTTATGATCTCCCTGGGCGTAACCCCGTAGTTCTCCACCTGATCGTCCAGACCCTCCACGTTCTTCCCCCACTTCCAGTTCTCCACCCCCCCCGGGTTCACCAGCTTGATGGCGTATCCCTTGGTGGCCTTCAGGAGCCAGGCCACGAAGTTCCTGAGCTTCTCCCAGTTCCCCTCTTTGAGGTACTTCAT
Source organism: Hadesarchaea archaeon (assembly GCA_004347925.1). Classification (GTDB taxonomy): domain Archaea; phylum Hadarchaeota; class Hadarchaeia; order Hadarchaeales; family WYZ-LMO6; genus WYZ-LMO6. The sequence goes on along the minus strand of QNVD01000280.1, from coordinate 3,797 downwards.
CACGAAGTGGTTGTTGCCCATCATGGTGAAGGCACCCTTGTCCACCATGGGGATGTCGTCCAGCTCCTCGTGGACGTGCCTGGCGGTGAGGGGGGGCATGGCAGCCTCCATGACCGTGGTGTAGCCCAGGACGGCGTACCTGTACCCCGTGACGTAGGTGGTGGGAACGGTGTAGCCGGTGCCGCTCCTGGTGACCTCCGTCCTGGGGACGGGATCCCTGCGGTGGTCCTCGGGCCTCATCAGCCTCCCCAGGTTCACCTTTGAACCAGCGATGTGGCTGTGGAGGTCCACCCCTCCCGGGAAGACTATGAGACCGGAGGCGTCTATCACCTCCCCCTTCGCCTCCTCCACCATCCTCCCCCCCTCGATGAAGAGGTCCATCCTCTCCCCCTTGATCCCGTTGAGGGGGTCGTAGACGGTACCGTTCTTGATGATCATCCTCCCACCCTCTCTATGATCCTCTCCAGGATCTCCCTGTCCGGCAGGTAGGGGGAGTCCACGATCCTCTTCAGCCTGAGGGGAACACCGTCCATCCGGTAGGCGGTCCCCTCGCACTCTATCCCCGCGATGGCCGAGGGGATCACCACCCTCGCCAGCTTGGAGGTGAGGCTCACCTTCGGGTCTATCACCACGGTGGGGATGGAGGCCAGGTGCCTGACGGCCGCGGCGGGGAAGTGGGCCGCGGGATCGGAGGCCAGGATGAGGGCCGCATCGCACTCCTCCCTGCTGAGGAGGTCCACCGCCGAGAACTCCCCGGGATTGTAAACGGGGTAGCCCCTGCTGAAGTTGAGGGCGAAGGGATATCCCGTTAGCCAGGTGAGCACCTCGTTGGCCCCGCTAACGTTGAAGTGCCCCCTCATGGGCATGATCAGGAACTTCGTGTGCTCGTTCAGGTCCCTCACCAGCCTCAGGGCCGCGTCTATGTTCAGGTTCTTCCCCCTGGACATGGTGAGGCCCATGCCGAAGAAGATGATCCCGAACCTGCAGCCCTTCATCCTCTCCGCCAGCCCCTTTATCACCTCCCCGGGAACCCCCGCCGCCTCCTTCACCTCATAACCCCTGACCGCCGCCCTCAGGGCGGAGAGGAGCTCGTAGTCCCTTCCCATCTGCACCTTCACGAACTGGTTCACCATCTTGGAGGTCCTGGTCTCCCTGACGTCCACGTGCACCACGAACCTCTCCTTCTTCCCCTGCCTGTACATGCCCGCGGGGGTGATGGAGTACCGGATGGGGTGGCGGATGTGGGCCTCCGCCGGGTTGCAGCCCCAGAAGACGATCAAATCGGCCCTGTTCTTCACCTCCCCCAGGGTGCACTTCACCGCCCCGCACTCCTGCGCCGCCAGCACGGTGGGGCCGTGGCAGGTGGAGGAGGTGTTGTCCAGGCTGGCCCCCGTGAGCTCGGCCAGCCTCACGGCCATCCTCTGGGCGTCTGACTCGGTGGAGCTGAGGCCGTAGATGAGGGGGAAGTCCGCCTCCCTCAGGATCCTGGCGGCCTCCTCTATGGCCTCCTCCACGCTCACCTCCCTTCCCCCCACCATGGGCCTGGCCCTGTCCTCCGCGTGGGAGAGGAACTTGGACCTGGAAACGGGACAGGCGTTCTTGGTGGAAACTATCCTCCCGTCCTCCACCTCCACCTCCAGATCGTCGCAGAGGCAGCCGCAGAAGGGGCAGACCACTCCCCTACGCAGAACCACTCCTCCCCCTCCAGCTCCTCAGGAGCTCCTCCAGGGTGGTGGGCTTGCCCCCCGGCACCGCCTCGATCTTGGCCCTCAGGCCCTTCAGAGAAGGCATGCCGGTCCCCTCCGTCAGGGCACTGGTGAGGGCGTTGGCCCAGGGCCCCATGGGGACGAAGACGCTCCCCCTTTCCGTGTTCCCCAGGGAGCACCGGAGCACCACCGAGCCGAACTCCGTGGTCAACCTGACCGCCTGCCCCTCCCCCACCCCCAGCTCCTTAGCATCCTCGGGATGGAGGAAGGCCACGGCCACCTTCTCAAAGTACTCCTGGGAGGTCTTCCCCCTCTCCATGCTCACGCCCTGATCCACCGTCCTGCCGGTGTTCAGGAGGACTTCCAAAGGGACCTTTTCCCTCCATCCCCCAAAAATTTAAATGTTTTCCCACCTCATTCCCCCCGATGTCCCGGAAGGTCAGGATAGGGGTGGTGAAGGTGGGGAACATCGGCACCTCCCCCATGATCGATCTCCTTCTGGACGAGAGGGCCGAGAGGGAGGACGTGGACTTCAGGGTGGTGGGTTCTGGGCCCAAGATGCAGGAGGAGGAGTGCAAGGAGTGCGCCCAGAAGATCCTGGAGTTCAACCCCGATCTGGTGCTCATCGTGAGCCCCAACCCCGCCCTGCCCGGACCCACCGCCGCCCGCAGAATAGTGGCGGGGGCGGGGAAGCCCGTGGTGGTGGTGGGGGACGCCCCGGGGAAGAAGGCGGTGCCCGACCTGGAGAAGGAGGGGATGGGGTACCTGCTGATCGAGGCGGACGCCATGATAGGGGCCAGGAGGGAGTTCCTGGACCCGGCGGAGATGGCCCTCTTCAACGCCAACGTGATCAAGGTCCTGGCCGCCACCGGGGCCTTCAACGTGGTGTGCGAGGAGGTGGAGAAGGCCATCCAGGGGATAAAGGGCGGCTCCCCCTACCTGCCCAGGGTGGTGGTGACCAGGCAGAAGGCGGTGGAGGCCGCGGGCTTCCAGAACCCCTACGCCCTAGCCAAGGCCATGGCCGCGTACGAGATGGCCAAGAAGGTGGCGGAGCTTTCGGTGGAGGGTTGCTTCAAGCTCAAGGAGATGAAGGAGTACGTCCCCGTGGTGGCCTCCTCCCACGAGATGATGGAGGCCGCCGCCAGGCTGGCCTCGGAGGCCAGGGAGCTGGAGAAGCCCACCGACTCCCTCCTGAGGAAGCCCCACGCCGACGACGGCAGGTTGCTCTCCAAGAGGAAGCTCATGGAGAAGCCCAGCTGAGGTCCTTGAGAGAGGTTCTGGTAAGCGCACCCTCCAGGCTCCACCTGGGCATTCTGGATCCCTCGGGGAGGGAGGGCAGGATTCACGGGGGCCTTGGGGTGGCCCTCCTTAGACCCAGGATGAGGATCAGGCTCTCCCCCTCCCGGAGGCTGGAGGCCTCGGGCCCCCTCTCCGGAAGGGCGGAGGAGAGGGCGAGGGCCTTCCTCAGGAAGGTGGGGAGGAAGGGGGCCAGGATCGAGGTCCTGGAGGGCATTCCGGAGCACGCCGGGCTGGGCTCCACCACCCAGCTCTCCCTGGCGGTGGGGGTGGGCCTGAGCAGGCTCTTCGGGATGAGGATGTCGGTGGAGGAGGTGAGCCTCCTGCTGGCGAGGGGGGAGTTCTCGGGGGTGGGCACCCACCTCTTCCGCCTGGGGGGCTTCGTGCTTGAGGGGGGAAGGAGGAGGGAGGGGGAGCTTCCACCCCTCCTCTTCCGGGCTCCCTTCCCCGAGGAGTGGAGGTTCGTGGTGGCCCTGCCCCCCTTCAGGGGGCTGGGGGAGGAGGAGGAAAGGAGGGCCTTCCGCCGGGTCTCCCCCTCACCGGGGGAGGTGGGGAGGGCCTGCAGGCTCGTGCTGATGAAGATGCTTCCGGGGCTGGTGGAGGGGGATCTTCCCTCCTTCGGCTCCGCCCTCACCGAGCTGCAGAGGGTGGTGGGGGGGTACTTCAGGGAGGTGCAGGGGGGGCTCTTCGCCAGCCCCCTCCTGGAGGAGACGGTGGAGCTCCTGCTGGAGGAGGGGGCGGAGGGGGCGGGGCAGAGCTCCTGGGGCCCGGCCGTCTACGGGGTGGTGGAGGGGG
>QNVD01000028.1 GCA_004347925.1 Hadesarchaea archaeon | reverse complement strand
CCTGCAGGAAGGGGGGAGGGTGAGGGGGGTGGTGGTGGAGAGCGGAGGGTGGAGGGAGAAGGTGGAGAGCGAGGTGGTGATAGATGCCAGCGGTAGCGGATGGGAGCTATCAGGAATCTTCCGGAGAGGTTTCGGCGGGTGGAGGAGGGAGGAGATGATGTTCGTCAGCGAGTACACCATGGCCAACGCCTCCCCCGGCAGGGAGGTGGAGATGTGGTTCACCTCCTACTTCGCCCCGGGAGGAAAGGTTTGGGTCTATCCCATGGGTGGCAGGTTCGCCCAGTTTGGGGTGAGCGGGCTCAGGCTGCACCCGGACGCGGCACTGGACGAGTTCCTAGGGGTGGAGAACCCCAGAAGGCTCAGGCGGGCCGTCCCGGTGGCCTCCTCCAGGAGCCAGTTTTGTCTGGGGGATCCCTCCCTGCCCTCCTGCGGAGAAGGGGTGATCGCGGTGGGAGGGGCGGCGTGCCAGACTAGGGTTTTCTCCAGCGGTTTGCGGCTGGCGCTGGAGTGCGGGGATAGGGCGGGGGCGGTGGCGGTGGATGCGATAACGGAGGGGGACACCGGCAGGGAGGGGCTGCTTCCCTACGAGAGGGCCTGGAGGGAGAGGTTCCTGAGCGAGCTGAAGGCGGAGAGGGCCCTCCACCGCTGTCTCTGCTCGGCCTGGGACCGAAAGCTCAGGGAGCTTCTGGCCGTGGCCAGAGGGGATGCGGAGATCCAGCGCTGCCTGGTCTCTCTGCTGCAGGAGGAGGAGGTGGGCAAGACCCTGAGGGTGATGGTGGAGAAGGAAGGAGTGAGGGAGCTGCTGGGGGAGGAGGAGGCCGCGCACCTCAGGAGCCTTCTGAGGGGGGAGGAGGGAGGATGAGGTGCCCTTCCTGCGGGAGCTCCAGGGTGGTGGAGGACTCCGTGAGGGGGGAAAGGATCTGCACCTCCTGCGGGCTGGTGCTGATGGAGCACCTCGTTCACCCGAGCCTGCCCTACTCGGAGGAGGAGCCCACGGGCTTTTCAGGGCTGGACGAGTCCCTCCACGATCTGGGGCTGGGGACCACCTTCAGGGTGAGCAGGGACCTCCCCCCGGACCAGAGGGCTAGGCTGAGGAGGATGCGCTTCCTTCAGGAGCGCTCCAGGGCCGTGAGGTGGCACGAGAAGAGCCTGAGGGAGGCCCTCATCCAGGTGGAGAAGATTTGCGAGGACCTCTCCCTCCCCCAGGAGATCAGGAGGGAGATAAGCCACCTGTACCGCAGGTGCAGAAAGGAGGGGCTGACCAGGGGCCAGAAATCCTGCCTGGTCTCGGCCTCCCTGGTCTTCGCGGTGTGCAGGTTGAGGGGTCTACCCAGGACGGAGAGGGAGGTGGTCAAGGTGCTGGTGGAGAGGGAGGGGATGGCCGAAAGGGAGGCGCTGAGGGGGCTCAGGAGGGTGACGAAGATGATCCTGAGGAGGATGAACCTGAAGCTTCCCCCCTCCTCCCCCGCCCTGTACGTGGACAGGTTCGCCTCCCAGCTGAACCTTCCCACCGAGGTGGTGAGGAGGGCCCACGAGCTCTGCGCCGGGAGGGAGGGGGAGGGAAAACCGGCCCATCTGGTGGCGGCCGCCTTGCTTTACAACGCCGCCAGGGAGAGGGGGGTGAAGCTCCCCCTCAGGAGGGTGGCCAAGGAGATAGGGGTGGGGGTCTCCAGCCTCTGTCGCTTCTCCCTCAGGGAGAGGGAACCCAGGAAACCGAGGGAATGACGATCCCGTTCTCCCCCACCTCCAGGGTTTTTCCCCTCAGGTGCAGGAAACCGGTGAGGGCGGAGACGCAGGCGTCCAGCTCGTGATCCCCCGTTCCTCCCCTCACCCTCCATCCCAGCCTCGCCAGCTTCCTGGCCCACTCCTCCCTGCTAGGGGTGCCGAAGAGGATCCTGCCCGAGGTCCTGGGGTGTACCTCGATCACCCCCACTCCCCTCCTCCTGAGCCTCCTGCTCAGGGAAATGCCCCGCAGGGTCAGGCTGCGCATCCCCGAGAAGGCCGGGGGAAAGACCCTGAATCCCATCCTCACGAGGGCCAGGTCGCAGGGCCGGAAGCCCCTCGCCGGGAGGGAGAGGGGGGCGTCCACGGCCACCAGCTTCACCCCCTCCCTCAGGCAGAGCTCCTCCACCTCCCGGTCCTCGTGGAGCAGCATGGTGCGCAGCAGCCTCCCCCCCAGCAGGGCCACCCCGCTGGGGTTTCGGGGCTTTCCCGCCAGATCCAGGCCCATCACCCTCGCTTTCATCAGTACTCCCTGTGAACCTCCCTGACCAGGGGCTTGGCCAAGTGCCTCCTGCATCTGGGGGGCACCTCGAAGGTTCCCCTCTCCACCTTCCTCTCCACCGGGAGGAGCTCCGGCTTGGCCTGGGGAAAGTGAGCCCCGCACCTCTTGCAGGAATACCCCTTTCCCCTCCCCTCGGATTTCAGGCTCTTCCCGCACCGGGGGCAGAGGGGATTCCTCCTCTTCAGGAGGGGTGCCAGCTCTAGGACGGAGAGCTTCTCCAGGTTGATGGTGCGCGGGATCCCGGGCTCCTCCCTCACCCCCCCGCAGACCCTCACCCTGTCCCCCCGTCTGAGGGCCTTCACCACTTCCCTGAACCTCCGCGTGGGCTCGTAGGCGGCGCAGTCCACCCGCCCCGTCTCGTCCTCCAGCGTGAAGATCACGTGACCCCCCGGAATGACGCGGGGATCCCCCGCCACCCTTCCCTCCAGGATCACGGAGGTGTAGGGCCTGATCTCGGAAACCCTGCACCTCCTGAGATGCTCGTCCGTTCCCTGGTTGGTTTTGTAGATCACGATTCGCTCCACGGGCTCCAGCGTTCTGAGGAGGCGGTGGGCCCTCAGCAGGACCTCCGGGCTCTCCCCCCTTATGCCGTAGAGGACGGGGCAGGGGGTGTGGGGAGTTATCCTGATCTCCCCGCTCTCCCTATCCACGTTGTCGAAGGTCTGGGGATAGGTTAGGCGGTCCATTTCGAGGACGGAGGAGGGATCCACCCTCCTGGGCTTGCCCCAGTTCTCCCTGACCCGGTAGGCCAGCAGCTCGTAGGTGAAGTCCCGCTCTAGGGTGTGCCCGATGGCGGCCAGGGCCCCTATCACGCCCCTTCCCAGCTTGAACTTGTGAACCTCAGCCCCTATTTCGCGGGCCAGGCTTTCTGCCTCCTCCAGCTCCACCACCTCCTGGATCACCCTCCTGGTGTACTCCCTCAGCTCCTTCGGGATCTCCGGGGAGGGGTAGAAGACCACGCCGGGGTTGGTGGTCTCCACCTCCATCTCCGCCAGCGAGCCCACCGTGTCCAGCACGATCCTCTTGACCAGCGGGACCGAGGGGGCGGGGACCTTCACCGTGAAGGAAACCGCGCAGTTCCCCCTGGTCTTGTGGGGCCACATGGGGTTCAGCCTTATGAGCTTGGGGAAGCCCTCCACCTCGATTCCCCTCTCCCTGAGGCGGTCTAGGGTAACGGCCCCCACGTAGGTGGTGCACATGCCTCTTTTGGAGTCCGTGTCGTCGATCCCCACCTGCAGGACCTCCATCATCCTTCCAGGGAGGCCGGGATACTTGGAAGTTGCGGGTCAATCCTTATGGGAGGGGAGGGAGAGGGAAATGGGTATGGACCCCTGGGGTAGGTTCAGGGAGGAGGTAGCCGGAGCCCTGGAGGAGGGGCTGCGCTCGCTGGGCTTGGAGCCCCCCCGCGAGGTGAGGGAGACCCTCTCCCAGCCTCCTGGGCCGGAGCTTGGGGATCTGAGCTCCACCGTTTGCCTGGAGCTCTCCAGGAAGCTGGGAAGACCTCCCCAAGAGATAGCGGAGGAGGTGGCGGGCAGGGTGAGGTGCGGAGGACTGCTGGAGAGGGTGGAGGCTGTGAGGGGGTACCTCAACTTCTTCCTCCACCTCCCCTCCTTCTCCAGCCTCACGCTCCGGGAGATAGAGAGGAGGGGGGAGGGG
>QNVD01000279.1 GCA_004347925.1 Hadesarchaea archaeon | reverse complement strand
AAGCTCCAGCCTGGAGAGGGGGAGGAGGATCACCAGGATGTAGTCCCTCATGGCGGACCTCCTTATCTCCGCTATCTCCCCCAGCCTGTGGCCAGCCACCTCCAGCTCCGCCAGCCTGCCCGCGAACTCGGGGTAGGGCAGCTTCACCCTCACCCCCCTCAGCTGGGGGGTGACGGGCAGGGGAGCCCCTCCCCTCAGGGTCTCCCCCAGCTTCCTCTCTATCTCCGCCTTGAGGACCAGCGGGGAGAGGAGGGGGGGATCGAGGGAGAGCCTCCTCCTCTCCTCCTCCAGCGCCCTTTCCACCGCTCTGGCCACCTCGTCCAGCTTCCCTATCTCCGCGAAGGTCCTGGCCCTGTAGGGCACCCTCCCTATCCCGGAGACGTAGGCGAAGGCGTGGGGGAGGGAGGGGAGCTCTGGGCCCCCCGCCACCACCACCGGGACGGAGAGGTCCTTGAAGAGCCTCCACTTGTGCTCCCTCAGGCAGTGCTCGAAGTTCCCCAGCACGAAGACGGCCGCGTCGTGCTCCTCTATCAGCCTCTTCTCCTCCTCGCTGATCTGGCAGATCCTCTGCCCCGGACCCCTGGCCAGCCCTATCATGTTGGTCTTGGCCCCCTCCCTCCTCAGGTACTCCGCCACGTCGCAGAGGGGGTGGGGGAGGTGGTGGCGGGTGACGGTGGGGGAGACCACCGCTATCTCGGAGCCCAGGAGGGGCAGCCTCTTCAGCTTCCCCTGGAGGTCCCTGGTCAGCTCCTCCACCCTCCCCACATCCTCCTCCGGAACGGAGAAGGTGATGGTGACCTCCGACCCCACCAGCCTCACCTGGAGGATGGAGCCCCCCAGGTCCTCCACCAGCTCGAGCATCTCCTGGTGCCGGTACCCTCCCCCCTCGAAGAGGAACCCGGGCAAGTCAAAGCCTCCAGGGCATGGCCCCCTCCTTGAACTTGGCCTGGACCTCGGCCGCCTCCACCTTCCTCCTTATCCCCTCCATCTTCTCCGGGGGCACGGGGGAGGGCGGCCTGCGCAAGGCCTCCCTCACCTCCTCCACCCACCCCTCCTTGATGGGGTTCTCGCTGGCGATCAGCAGGAGGTGGTCCTCCCCCCTCTCCGCGTAGCCTACCCTGAAGCCCACGGGTATCACCCTCTCCACCGCGTCCATGATCCTCTCCATCATCCTCTCCCGGGGATGGGAGACCACCATCTCCTCCAGCTCCTTCGCCCCCACCGCTCCCGGCGGCACCACCACCTCCCACCGGTCCAGCTGCTCCACCCCACCCTTCCCGAACCTCTCCCTCAGCAGCCTGGCCAGGAAGGGGGCCTGCCCCTCGTCCAGGAGGACCACGTGGATGCCGTCGGGAGCCTCCTGGACCCTGGCGCAGTCCCTCACCCTCACGGGGGGCAGGGGGGGACCCAGCCTCACCCTGACGGCGAAGAGGGGCTTCCTGATGTCCACCAGGATCCTCATCTCCTCCACCGCCCCCCCCAGGCCCAGCTCGGAGAGGGCGTGCTCCGCTATCACCTTGGACATGAGGACCCCGTAGCCGTGCTGGTAGGAGGGGTCCAGGGACTCCGCGAAGACCTTCTCGCTCACCCTCTCATCCCGGAAACCAGGAGGGCCGCCCCCACCGCCCCCCCGAACTGCGGAAACCTGGGCACCCTTATGTCCACCTTCAGGATCTCCCTCATCTCCTTCACCAGACCCTCCACCAGGGCCGTCCCCCCCACCTCTATCACGGGCAGCCTGAGGTCTATCTCCTGGAGCTGGGTTTCAAAGACCTGCCTGGCCACGCTCCTGCAGGCGGCGGCGGCGATGTCCTCCCTGGAGCTCCCGCTGGCCAGCCCGGCCACCAGGTCCTGGATCCCGAAGATGGCGCAGTAGCTGTCCATCCTGACCTTCTCCGGGTCCCCCTGCAGGGCCATCCTCCCCAGCGTGGGCACGTCCACCCCCAGCCTGGAGGCCGCCAGCTCCAGGAACCTGCCGGAGGAGCCGGCGCACACCCCTCCCATGGTGAAGCTGTCGGGGATGCCGTTCAGGAGGGTCATCACCTTGTTGTCCAGCCCCCCTATGTCTATCACGGTGGCCTCCCCCCTCTGCACCCCCGCCAGGAAGGCCGTGCCCTTGGAGACCACCGTGAGCTCCTCCTGGACCAGGTTGGCCTTGAGGGCCTCCCTCAGGAGGAACCTGCCGTAGCCCGTGACCCCCACCCCCTCTATCTCCCCCTCCTTCACCCCCGCCTGCTGCAGGGCCTCCCTCTTCACCCTCTCCGCCGCCTCCAGCACGTCCGTGGTGGGGATCCAGCCGGTCCCTATGATCTCGTTGTCCCTCATCACCACCGCCTTGGTGGTGGAGGAGCCGGAGTCTATGCCCAGCGTGAGCCCCTCCTGCCTGTCCCTGGCCAGCAGGGCCTTCCTCTCCGCCAGCGTGACCAGGGCCTCCAACCTGATGAGCAGCTCCCCCAGCTTGGGCTTCTCGGTGAAGGAGTACATCACCAGGGGAAGGTTGGTCCTCTCCTGCAGGTACCTCCTCACCGCGTGCTTGGCCAGCACGCCCTCCGCGCACCTGAAGCAGGTGAGGATGAGGGCGGCGTCCGCGGGCACCCCCTCCGCCAGCGCCCTCGCCCTGGCGATCATGAGCCTGAGGTTGGGGCTCTGCACCTCCAGCCCCACCTCCTCCACCGCCCGGTCTATGTCCTCGGGGGAGACCTCCGGGAAGAAGAGCTCGGCGCCCACCATCGCCGCCGCCCTCTCCAGCATGGCCTGAATCCCGCTCCACTCGGTGCCGCAGGACAGCTGGGCTATCCTGGTCATCCCTTCAGCCTCCTCAGGAACTCCGCTATCCTCCTCACCATCCTCCTGGCCTCCTCCCTGTCCCTCGGGTACTCCACCTCCAGCACCGGGATCCCCCTCCTCCTCAGCAGGTACAGGATCTGGAGGCTGGCCCTGGCGCAGCCCGAGCAGCCGAAGGCGTAGTCGGCGTTCCTCACCACCACGGCCGCCTCCGCCTCCTCCACCATCGGACCCATGACCCCCATCCTCCCCCTGACGCCCGAGGGGGCCTCGATGGAGACGTACTTCAGCCCCCTCACCAGATCCTCCTCGGTCAGGTTCAGGGGGGGATTGTCCAGGCCCGGATCTCTCACCCTCTCCCCCACCGCCCTTCCCAGGGAGAGGGGGGTGTGGCCGAACCTCTCCACCAGGTCCGAGAGGATCAGGCTGTTGGGGGGGAAGATGAACACCTTCACGGGATCTCCTCCCTGAGGACCTCCCTCAGCTCCTCCACCCTCAGCCTTCCCTCCCTCTCCTCCCTCTCCTCCTCCTTCTCCCCCTCTTCCAGCTCCCTCAGGGCCTCCCCTATGAGGGGGAGCTTCTCGAACTCGTAGTCCAGGAAGGAGAAGCCCATCCTGGGGCTCCCCCCCCTGGAGGCCCTGCATATCCTGGGGTCCCCGGGGGGATACCCCCTGGGCTTCGAGAAGATCCCGTAGGGATCCAGCTCCCTGGCCCTCCTCAGGGCCTCCTCCACCTCCTCCCTCCTCCCCTCCACCACCACCCCGAAGCAGGTCTCCTTCATCCTCACCCTGATCCCCCTCTCCACCAGGTGGCGGTAGAGGGCTCCGGGCGTGAGCTCCGAGCCCGGGGAGATCACGAGCAGACGAACCTCCTCCTTCACTCCTCCATCACGTATATCACATCACCCGCCTCCCTGTTCTTCAGGCTCTCCATCCCCCCGACCACCCTCCCTATGAGGTTGGTGGCCTCTAAAGCCTCTCCGGTGGGGCCGAAGGTCCTGCTGGGCCTCAGCCTCACCCCCACCAGCCCCGTGAGCCTGCGGAAGGAATTGGTCACGCCCAGCATCCCCTCCTCCACCTCGCCCTCGGCCACGTTCTCCGGGGGAAGGGATTTGAAGGTCTTGCCCCTCACGCTGGAGAGGAGGAGGATCTCCTCCGTGGCGGCGGTGACGCTGAGCTTCCCCACCGGGGAGGTGACCATCTCGGCCACCGCCCGGAAGTGGGCCACGCTCCTGGGGGCCTTCTCCTCCCAGAGCCTAACCCGGATCACGGCCCCGGGGTCCACCCCCAGGGTCACGGCCACCCCCTCCTCCTTGACCTCCAGGGTGAGCTCTGGCCTCTGCTCTATGATCACCGCCTCGTCCCTCTCGTCCCCCACCCTGACGTGCCTCACCCCCTCCTGCTGGAGGAGGCGGGAGGCCTCCGCCTGGGTCATGCCCACCACCACCATCCTGCGCGGAACCGTTTTGACCAGCAGCCTGTCCCCCTCCCCCACGTGATCGAGCATCTCCCCTCCCCTCACCACCCTCCCCACCACGCTGTGGTGGGGGGAAGGGGGGGCATCCCTGCGGTACAGGTAGAGGGAGCCCGCCCTCCTCCCCGAGTTCCTCACGGTCACGGCCCCCCTGAACCTCATGACGGTGTTCTCCTGGGGAAGGTTGTCCACGGGGATTCCCTCCACCGAGAGGAAGGAGGAGCCCTCCAGGGCTATCCTCCAAACCCCCTCCCTCGTTATCCCCAGCAGGTGCTCGGCCCCCCTCTTGGCCTCGAGGAGCAGGGACACCTCCAGGAAGGTGAAGATCTCCATTCCCTCCTCCAACCTCATCCCCGCCGGGTTCCCCCCAACCGGCTCCCTGAGCTCCCCCCTCAGGGGGCTGATCCGCTGGAGGAGGTCCCCCCTCCCCAGCCTGCCCAGGAGGTGACCTCCCCTCACCACCCTCCCCAGCAGGGGGAAGGCCTCCGGCACCCCGTATACCCCCTCGTGGTCCCTCCTGCTGAAGCCCAGGAAGGCCTGGGAGGGATCGAAGCCCCCGAACCCCAAGAAGACCTCCCCCTCCCTGAACCTCCTCCTCTCCCTCCCCGGCTTCACTTCCCCTCCCCTCAGGTCCACGGGGCCGAAGACCACCACGTTCTTCGTCTCCCACCACATCCCCTTCCCCTCGAAGAGGCGGAAGTTCCTCCCCCACCACCCCAGGAGGCCCTCCTCCACCCCTATGGCGATGGTTCCCCTGCCCGTCTCCAGCGCGTACTCCCTGGGCTCCTCCTTGGGCTCCACCCTCCTCCTGACCAGGATCCTGCAGTCCTCGCGGTGGGGGGCCCCCAAGAGCCTCAGCGCCTCCAGGACCGAGAGGTGGGGGGGAACCTCCCTCTCCTCCCCGTTGACGAAAACCCTGACCATCATCCCCTTCCCCCCTCCTCCCTAAAAACGGTCCCTGGGCCCAGGTACCTCTTCAGGTCCCTGGTGTTGGCCCTTATCTCCTCCCCCTGCCTCCTCACCTCCTCCACCAGCCTCCTGTAGAGCCCGTCCGTGAGGGGGAGGGGCCTGGACCGGGCGCAGGCGGCCGCCAGCATCAGCTCCAAAGCCCTGGCCTCGGCCACCGTCAGCCCCAGCCTTCTCCCCCTCTCCCCCTCCTCCTTCATGAACACGGGATTCTCCTCCTCGGGAAGGGAGAGGACCTCCTCCGCCAACGGGGTGCCCGGCAGGGGATCCGCCAGGCTGATGGTGTACTCGTCCAGCATCAGCTCCTCCACCAGCTCCCTGGTCTCCCGGTAGTCCTCCTCCGTCTCCCCCGGATAGCCCACGATGAAGGCCCCACCCACCTCCAGGCCAGCCTCCCTGGCCCTCTCCACCCCCTCCCTTATCTTCTCCACCGTGATCCCCTTCCCCATCCTCCGGAGCATCCTGTCGCTCCCGGACTCCATCCCGAAGATCACGAAGCCTATGGTGTACCTCCTGAGGGCCTCCAGCACCTCCCCCTCCGCCTCGTCCACCCTGAGATCCGGGACGGAGAGGTTCTCGGGCCCCACCACCTCGCTCACCCTCTCCAGCAGCAGGGGGAAGTCCCCCTCCCCGCCGTACTGGGTGGAGGTCCCCCCGAAGAGGGAGATCCTGCGCACCCCCTTCGCCACGAAGGCCTTCACCTCCTCCACGATCTCCTCCAGGGGTCTGGACCTCACCTTCCGGCCGAAGAAGCAGGGAACCTGGCAGAACCTGCATCCCCCCCTGCAGCCCCTGTGGGTCTCCAGGTAGACCTGGGCACCCCTTATGTCCTGCTCCCTTATGTCCGGGGGGATCTCGGGAAGGGGCCTTCCCGAGAGCTCCGGGGGGCTCCTGGGGCGGGTCCTCACCTCCTCCCCCTCCCTGAGGAAGGCCACCCCCTCCAC
>QNVD01000278.1 GCA_004347925.1 Hadesarchaea archaeon | reverse complement strand
GCGGCAACCCCAGGAGGGGGGCCACGGAGGGGGCCCTGCTGAGGGCCCTGCGGAGGCTGGAGGAAAAGGGCTTCCCCACCCGCCTCTTCACCGTGAGGGGGAAAAACGTGGGATACTGCCGCCACTGCGACTTCTGCCTCAAGCACGGTAGGTGCGCCCTTCAGGACGACATGCAGGAGCTCTACGGGCACCTCCAGGAGGCGAGGGGGCTGATCCTGGCCACCCCCGTCTACAACGGGGGATGCAGCGCCCAGCTCAAGGCGGTGATGGACCGCACCAGGGCCCTGCTGGCCTCCCGCCCGGATGCCCTGAGGGGGAAGGTGGGGATGGGAATAGCGGTGGGAGGGGACAGGATGGGGGGGCAGGAGCTGGCCCTCCTCCAGATCCACACCTTCTACCTCCTCAACGGGGTGATACCCGTGAGCGGGGGGGCCTTCGGGGCCAACCTGGGGGCCACCTTCTGGAGCAGGGACAGGCCGGACGGGGAGGGCGCGGACGAGGAGGGTCTCAGGACCCTGGACAGGACCGTGGAGAGGTTCGCGGAGGCCCTGGAGAGGTATGCCCGATAGGGTGGCCTGGGGGATCACGGGGAGCGGGGACAGGCTCAGGGAGATCGTGGCGGAGATGAGGAGGCTGGCCGGGAGGTACCCGGAGGTGGAGATAAGGGTCTTCCTGTCCAGGGCGGGGGAGGAGGTGGTGAGGATGTACGGGCTCTGGGAGGAGCTGGAGGGAACCTTCGGCAGGCCAGCGGTGGAGAAGGGCCCCAACCAGCCCTTCCTGGCCGGGGCCCTGCAGAGGGGCTCCTACCGCTTCCTCCTGATCGCCCCCGCCACCTCCAACACGGTGGCCAAGATAGCCCTGGGGATAGGGGACTCCCTCCTCTCCAACTCCGCCCTGCAGGCCCTCAAGGTTTACCCCCCCGTACCCGTGTGCGTGATGCCCTGCGACCTGGAGGAGGGCTTCACCGTCACCAGGCTGCCCAGCGGTGAGGAGCTCAGGCTCAGGATAAGGAGGGAGGATGTGGAGAACGTGGAGAGGCTGAGGAGGATGGAGGGGGTGGAGATCCTGAGGGGTCCGGAGGAGCTGGAGCCCCTCTTCCGGAAGCACCTGGGTCCCGGGGGCGGCCGATAGTTTTTAAACCGACCCCCCTTAATAGTATGACCTGATGAGGGAGAACGGAGGGTGACCGAATGGCAAAACCCATCTACGTGCGCTTCGAGGTGCCGGCGGACCTGGCCGAGAAGGTCTACGACGCCGTGGAGACGGCCAGGAAGACGGGAAAGATAAGGAAGGGGGTCAACGAAACCGTGAAGGCCGTGGAGCGGAAGCAGGCCAAGCTGGTGGTCATAGCCGAGGACGTGGACCCCCCCGAGGTGGTGGCCCACCTTCCCCCCCTCTGCGAGGAGAGGGGTGTCCCCTACGTTTACGTGCCCAAGAAGCAGGAGCTGGGGGCCGCCTCCGGGATAGAGGTCCCCTCCGCCTCCGTGGCCATCGTGGAGGAGGGGGAGGCGGGGGAACTGCTCAAGGAGATCCTCTCCAGGATCAAAGAGCTGAAGCGATGATGGGATGCCTGAGGAGCCCCTTCTTGGTTACCCGGCCGAGGTCCTGCAGATCAAGGGAAGGACGGGAGTAACGGGTGAGGTCAAGCAGGTGAGGTGCAGGGTGCTGGAGGGACCCGACAAGGGAAGGATCCTTACCCGAAACGTGAGGGGACCCGTACAGGTGGGGGACATCCTCATGCTGAGGGAGACCGAGAGGGAGGCCAAGGAGATAAAGGTGCCCTGATGCCCGCCAGCTTCCGATGCAGCTTCTGCGGGGGGAAGCTCACCCCCGGCACGGGAACCATGCTGGTGAAGAAGGACGGGAGCCTCCTCTACTTCTGCTCCTCCAAGTGCGAGCGCAACTTCAACCTGGGGAGGAGACCGCAGCGCCTCAAGTGGACGGAGAGGTACAGGAGGGAGAAGAGCAGGGGGCAGGGGGCCTAGGCCCCGTTCCTCCCCTCCCTTATAGGAGGGGCTGAAAAGTATCTTCGGATGAAGAGCCTGCGCTGCCCCATCGTGGCCATCCTGGGACACGTGGACCACGGCAAGACCACCCTCCTGGACACCATAAGGGGAACCGCCGTGGCCGCCAGGGAGCCGGGGAGGATCACCCAGTGGATAGGGGCCTCGGAGGTTCCGGTGGAGGCCATCAGGGAGATCAGCGGGGAGCTGATGAGGAGGATGGGGATAGAGCTGGTGGTGCCTGGACTCCTCTTCGTGGACACCCCCGGTCACGAGGCCTTCACCAACCTCAGGAAGAGGGGGGGGAGCCTGGCCGATCTGGCGGTGCTCGTGGTGGACGTGAAGGAGGGCTTCATGCCCCAGACCCTGGAGTCCCTCCAGATCCTGAGGACCTACAAAACCCCCTTCCTGATGGCCGCCAACAAGATAGACCTCATCCCGGGATGGAGGCCAGGCCCCGGAAAGAGCTTCCTGGAGTCCCTGCGCAGGCAGGCGAGGGAGGTGGAGGCGGCGCTGGACCGCAGGATCTACGAGCTGGTGGGGGAGCTGCACCGGCAGGGTTTCGACTCCGAGCGGTTCGACAGGGTGACGGATTTCAGGAGGCAGGTGTCCATCGTCCCCGTGAGCGCCAAAACGGGGGAAGGTCTGGCCGAGCTTCTGGTGGTCCTGGCCGGCCTGGCCCAGCGCTTCCTCAGGGAGGCCCTGACCATCGAGGTCACGGGGCCGGGGAGGGGGACCGTGCTGGAGGTGAAGGAGGAGACCGGGCTGGGGACGGTGATGGACCTCATCCTCTACGACGGGAGGCTTTCGGTGGGGGACCTCTTCGCGGTGGTGGGGAGGGAGGGGGTGAGGGTCTCCAAGGTCAGGTCCATCCTGAAGCCCAGGCCCCTGGACGAGATAAGGGACCCCGAGGACCGCTTCGAGAGGGTGAGGAGCGTGACCGCCGCCAGCGGGGTCAGGATCTCCGCCCCGCAGCTGGAGGGGGTGATGGCGGGGACCCCCTTCAGGGTGATAAGGGATCCCTCGGAGGCCCAGAGCCTCTGGCAGGAGGTGGAGGAGGAGCTCAGGAGGGTGAGGATAGCCTCGGAGATCAACGGGGTGGTCCTGAAGGCCGACACCCTGGGCTCGCTGGAGGCCCTGGAGGGACAGCTCAGGAGCAAGGGGATTCCCATCAGGTGGGCGGACGTGGGGGAGGTCTCCCGGAGGGAGGTGGTGGAGGCCTCCACCGTCGCCCAGAGCGAGCCCCTGCTGGGAGTGGTGCTGGCCTTCAACGTTTCCGTCCTCCCCGACGCGCAGGAGGAGGCCTCCAGGCTGGGGGTGAAGATCCTGACCGGGAGGGTGATCTACGAGCTGCTGGAGGAGTTCGAGAGGTGGAGGGAGGCCAAGCAGCAGGAGGTGAGGGAGAAGAAGCTGGAGAGCCTCGTGAGGCCTGCCAAGTTCTCCCTCAAGCCCGGCTACCTCTTCAGGAGGAGCGAGCCGGCCATCGTGGGCATCTCGGTGCTGGGGGGGGTCCTCCGCCCCAAGTACCCGGTCATGAGAAAGGACGGGAAGCCCGTGGGAAAAATCAAGGAGCTGCAGAGGGAGAAGAAGAGCCTAGCCGAGGCCAGGGCGGGGGAGGAGCTGGCGGTCTCCATAGAGGGGGCGGTGGTGGGGAGGAACGTGGAGGAGGGGGAGGTGCTCTACACCGACATCCCCAGGGACCACGCGCTGAAGCTCCAGAGGGAGCTGAGGGACCTCCTGAGCGGGGACGAGCAGGCGGTTCTGGACGAGATCATCGCCATCAAGCGCCGGGAGGATCCGACCTACGGGGTGATGTGACTCAGCGCTTCAACCCCGCGAACTTCTCCAGGAACTCCCTGGCCTCCGAGAGGGTGAGCTCGTGCTCCCTGTACAGGTGGGGGACCAGGGAGGGAAAGGAGACCCTCTTGTCGCACAGGGGACACTTGACCTTCTCCCAGGGAGGAGCGCTAATCATGCTCCCACCTCACCAGACCAGAACCCCACACCCCCAACCCTATTTTCTTCTCCCCTCCCCATAAATAGCTGCCGAGCCGGGGACGGGCGGAACCTATATAGCGGGCGGGCCCGCAACCTAAGGAGATGTTCAAGGTGGTGATAGGGGACCCCAAAACCGGCAAGAGCTACCAGGTGGAGCTGAAGGAGCCCTCCTCCAGGGCCCTGCTGGGCAAGAGGATAGGGGACTCCTTCGACGGCGGTCTGGTGGGCCTTCCGGGATACGAGCTACAGATCACGGGGGGAACGGACAAGGACGGCTTTCCCATGAGGCCGGACCTGCCGGGACCCGGCCACCACAGGGCCCTCCTTTCGGGGGGTCCGGGCTACCATCCCCGAAAGAAGGGGGAGAGGAGGAGGAAGAGGGTGCACGGGAACGTGGTGGCGGAGGACATAAGGCAGATCAACGCCAAGATCGTCAAGTACGGGGAGAAGCCGGTGGAGGAGCTCCTCAAGCCCCCCGAGGAGAAAAAGCAGCCCCAGGCTTAGAGAACCTCCCGGGCGGTAAGGTTAAAGCCGGGGAGGAGAAAGGTAAGGAGCCGGGGTGGCCCAGCCAGGTACGGCGACAGGTCCTAGGACCCGCCAAGGGTTGCTAACCCGTTGGCGCCCACGCGCCTCCTGGGTTCAAATCCCAGCCCCGGCGCCTCCATCCTACTTATAACCCCCCCTCCCACTAACGGTGATGCCACCCAGGGGACTGGACCTCCAGAGGCTGAGGAAGGCCAAGGTGAAGGAGGTGATGAAGCGCCCCCTCACCGTAGCCCCCGACACCCCCCTCGCCCTCCTGCTCGCGCGCCTCCTGAGGGGGGAGGAGTTCCTTCCGGTGGTGAAGGGCAAAAAGCTGGTGGGGGTGATAACGGAAAGCGACATCTTCCAGCTCTTCGTGCCCAGGTCCCAGTGTCCGGTGGTGGGCAAACCAGAACTCTACGAAGCCAGGGCCATAAAATCGGCCGAGGAAATCATGACCAGAAGACCCGTAACGGCCAAACCGGAGATGAGCCTGCAGGAGGCCCTGAACCTCATGCTCCTCCACAAGTTCCGCCACCTGCCCGTGACCAAAAACGGGGAGCTGGTGGGGGTCCTCTCCCTCAGGGACCTCCTGAAAAAGCTGAGGGGGTGAGGGGCTGCCCCCCGAGGCCTCCTCCCTCTTCCTCTACCTAGGCACCCTCCTGCTGGCGGCCAAGGTGGGGGGCATGCTGGCCGGGAGGGCCAGGATGCCCCCCATCCTGGGGGAGATCCTGGCGGGCCTGCTGGTGGGGCCCTCCGTGGCCGGCTCCCTCTCCTCCCACCTGGGATCCCGCCTGTGCCTGGACCCCTCCACCCCGGAGGGGGAGTGGGTGGGCTTCCTGGCCGACCTGGGGATCCTCCTCCTCCTCTTCTTGGCCGGCCTCTCGCTGGAGTGGGAGGAGCTGAAGGCCTCGGGGAGGGGGGCCACGCTCACCGCCCTGGGGGGAACGCTCTGGGCCTTCCCGCTGGGCTTCGCGGCCGCCCACGTGATGGGCTGGACCAGCCTGGAGGCGGCCTTCGCCGGGGGGGTGCTGGTGGCCACCAGCGTGGGGATAAGCGTGGGCACCCTCCTGGACCTGCACCGCCTTCGCAGCAGGGAGGGGGCCGTCATCCTGGGGGCGGCGGTCATAGACGATGTCTTCGGGATCATCGTCCTCAGCCTCCTGGCCGGGATGGCCTACGGGGGCCTCTCCGTCCTGGGCCTGGTCTGGACCCTCCTGCTGATGCTGGCCTTCTTCCTCCTCCTCTTCACGGCTGGCCCCAGGCTGGTGCCCTGGCTCCTGTCCCGGAGCACCGGGGTGCAGGCGCCCGAGTTCTCCCTCTCCCTCACCCTGGTCCTGGTGCTCCTGATCTCCGCCCTGGCCGAAAAGGTCAGGATAGCCGCCATCACCGGGGCCTTCCTGGTGGGGCTCCTGGTCGGCAGGTCCCCCCTCTCCAGGACCCTCAGGGAGAAGATCTCCGTGATAGGGTACGGCCTCCTCATCCCCCTCTTCTTCGCGGAGGTGGGGCTGCGCACCGACCTCGGGGCCCTGAGGGGGGTGGGGCCCGGGATCCTCCTCTTCCTGGCCGCCTCCTTCCTGAGCAAGATAGGGGGCTGCGGGTTGGGGGCCCTCCTGGGGGGACTGGGGAGGTGGGAGGCCCTGAGGGTGGGGGTGGGGATGATGCCCAGGGGGGAGGTGGCCCTCATCGTGGCCTCGGCGGGGCTGAA
>QNVD01000277.1 GCA_004347925.1 Hadesarchaea archaeon | reverse complement strand
GGGCCTCCTCCAGCTCCTCCACCACGGAATCGGGCACCACCCCCCTGAGCTTCCGCACCTCCTCCCTTATGGTCTCCGGTGAAACCCCCGCCATCTCAGTCCGCCCCCAGCACCCTCTCCACCAGTCTCTCCACCCTCACGGCCTTGCCGTTGTCCGTCCTCATGGGGTCGGCCCCGTCCTCCCCGTACAGGAACTGGACGATCCCCCCCACGGCATCCCTAACCGTCCCGTCGTACTCCACGTGGAGGTCCTGGAGGGCGTTTATCAGCCTGCGCTGCATGTAGCCGCTCTGGGCCGTCCTCACGGCCGTGTCCACCAGCCCCTCCCTGCCTCCCGTGGCGTGGAAGAAGAACTCGATGGGCCTGAGGCCGCTCTTGTAGCTGGAGCTCACGAACCCCCTGGCCTCGGCCCCCAGGTCCCCGGGCTTGAAGTGGATCAGCACCCTTCCCGTGTACCCCCGGTTCAGCCTCTCCCCCCTCACCGACTGCTGTCCCACGCAGGCGGCCATCTGGGTCAGGTTCAGCATGCTGCCCCTGGCCCCCGTCCTGGCCATGATGACCGCCGGGTTGGAGAGGGTCAGGTACCTCTCCGCCTCCTCCCCGGCCTTGTCCCTCACCTCGGCCAGGATCTCCATGATCTTCATCTCCAGGGTTTCCCTCAGGGAGCGCCCGGGCAGGGGCTCCATCTCCTCCCTCTCGTAGATCTCTATCTGCTCCGCCACCCTCTTCTTGGCCTCCTCCAGCTTCTCCTCTATCCTCTCCTTGGCGTTCTCGGGTATGTCCTCGTCGTCTATGCTGGTGGTGAAGCCCAGCATGGTGGCGGCGGCTATGGAGAGCCTGGTCACCTGATCCAGGAACTCCGTGGCCCTCTCCACCCCGTACTCCTTCACGATCCTGTCCCAGAGCTCGCACTTGTCCAGGGCCTTGTAGGCGTGGGCGTCGATCACCCCCTTCTTCAGCTCCCCGTTCCTGATCACCACGTAGGCCTCCTTCTCGCACTCCTCCTCCCGGCACTTGGAGCAGCCCTCGCATATCTTGGCCCTGTAGGTCAGGTTCAGGTCCTTGGGGAGGAGGACGCTGAAGATCTGCTTCCCGGTCCAGTACTCCCTGCCCTCCCTCACCACCGCGGGAGGCGGGAGGACGGGCTCCACCCCGGCCTGCATCAGGAGCTGGCAGGCCTTCTCCCTGTCCAGGAGGGTGTCCTTCCTGGTGAGCAGGTAGGCCCCCGTGATGTGGTCCTGGATTCCCCCTATGATGGGCCCCCCGAACCTGGGGGAGAGGATCTGGTTCTGCACGGCCATCAGGATCATGGCCTCCACCTGGGCCTCCTCGCTCTGGGGCACGTGCAGGTTCATCTCGTCCCCGTCGAAGTCGGCGTTGTAGAGGGGGCAGACGCAGAGGTTGAGCCTGAAGGTGAGCCCGGGCATGACCCTCACCCGGTGGGCCATGATGGACATCCTGTGGAGGGAGGGCTGACGGTTGAAGAGCACGATGTCCCCGTCCCTGAGGTTCCTCTCCACCACGTACCCGGGCTCCAGCTTCTGGGCCAGCTCCTCCCTGTCCGCGTACCTCAGGTCGTACCTCCTGCCGTCCGGGCTTATGACCCACTGGGCCCCGGGGTACTGGTAGGGACCCCTCCTGACCAGCTCCCTCATCTCGTCCAGGTTGAAGGAGGTGACCCTGGTCCTGACCGTCAGGACCCTGGCCACGTGCTCGGGCACCCCCACCTCGTAGAACTTCAGACAGGGGTCCGGGGAGATCACCGCCCTGGCGGAGAAGTCCACCCTCTTCCCGGAGAGGTTGCCCCTGAACCTCCCCTCCTTACCCTTCAGCCTCTGCCCCAGCGTGCGCAGGACCCTGCCCGACCTGTGCCTGGCGGGGGGAACCCCGGAGATCTCGTTGGAGAAGTAGGTGGCCACGTGGTACTGGAGCAGCTCCCAGAGGTCCTCCACGATGAGGTGGGGGGCCCCGGCCTCCATGTTCTCCGCCAGCCTCTGGTTGATCCTTATGATGTCCACCAGCTTGTGCGTCAGGTCGTCCTCCGACCTCACCCCCGTCTCCAGCGTGATGCTGGGCCTCACGGTGACGGGGGGAACGAGGAGCACCTGGAGGACCATCCACTCCGGCCTTATGGAGGGGTCTATCCCCAGGAGCTTCAGGTCCTCGTTCCTTATCCTCTCCAGCCAGATCCTTATGTCGAGGGGGGTGAGCCTCCTCTTGCCCTCCAGGAAGGTGAAGGGCTTCTCGAACTTTATCTCCTGCTGCTCCTCCCCGCAGTGGGGGCACTTCTTCTGCTTGGCCCTCTGGAGGACCTCCCGGGAGAGCTCCCACCAGTCCTCCCTCCCCTCCATCTTCTCCAGCCACTCCGCCCTGTCCTTATCCTCCAGGAGGATCCTGCCGCACTTCCTGCAGGTGGACTGGAGGAGGTCCAGGATGGTCTCCACGTAGTTCACGTGGATGACGGGCCGGGCCAGCTCTATGTGCCCGAAGTGCCCGGGGCACTCCTTGGGCCCCCCTCCGCAGGTCCTGCAGGTGAGGCCCGGCTCCACCACCCCCAGCCTCCTGTCCATGAGCCCCCTCTCGATGGGCATGCCGTCCTCGTCGTAGGTGTCGGCGGTGACCACCCTGGTCACCGACATCTTGCGCATCTCGTCGGGGGAAAGGAGGGAGAAGCGGATGCTTTCTATCACCCTCTGGGGTCTCATCCCCTCACCTCCTCAGGCCTTCTCCCGCAGCTTTATGCGGGTGTCCAGGCAGAGGGACCTGAGCTCGTCCAGCAGCAGCTTGAAGGCGTAGGGCATCTCCACGCTGTAGATCTCCGACTCCTCCTCGCAGAAGGGGCAGTAGATCCTGTTCCTCTTCCTGTCATAAACGGAGAAGTGGCCGCACTTACCGCAGATCAGGGCATCGAACTTGTCGGAGCTCTCCAGCAGCCTGTCCCTCAGGAGCCTGGCCGCCCCGTAGCCTATGAGGCAGTCCCTCTCCATCTCCCCGAACCTCAGCCCTCCCTCCCTGGCCCTGCCCTCCGTGGGCTGGTGGGTGAGAACCTGGACGGGTCCCCTGGACCTCACGTGCACCTTGTCGACGGCCATGTGGTGCAGCCTCTGGTAGTAGCAAACCCCTATGAAGATCTCCGCCGGGATCATCTCCCCCGTCATCCCGTTGTACATCACCTCCTTGCCCACCGGGCTGAAGCCGTGCTTGAGAAGCGCCTTCCTTATCGCCTCCTCGGGCTCACCCTCGAAGGCGGTGCCATCCACCTCCCTGCCCTCCAGGGCCCCCGCCTTTCCCGCCACCATCTCCAGCAGCTGCCCTATGGACATCCTGGAGGGAATGGCGTGGGGATTGATGATGAGGTCGGGCACGATGCCGCTCTCCGTGAAGGGCATGTCCGCCCCATCCATCACCATACCCACCACCCCCTTCTGCCCGTGCCTCGAGGCGAACTTGTCCCCCAGCTCGGGTATCCGCAGGCTCCTGACCCTCACCCTGGCCGACCGGTACCCCTCCGCCGTCATCACCAGGTAGACCATGTCGGCTATCCCCTCCTCCCCCGCCTTTATCCTGACGGAGCTCTCCCTCCTCCCCGCCTCCGTCCTCACCCCGAACTCGTCCGTCTCCTCGAAGAACCTCGGCGGGCTGGTCCTGCCTATCACCACGTCATCGGCCGCCAGCCTGCACTCCGGCTCCACTATCCCGTCCTCCCCCAGGTTCTGGTAGTGGGTGGGGTCGGAGAAGCCCCTCACCTCCTCCGGGGGCACCTCGAACTTGTCCCTCTGACCCCCCGAGTACCTCCCCTCCTCGGCCTCGTAGATGGTGAAGGAGGTGCTCCTGCCCAGACCCCGGTCTATGGAGTCCCTGTTCACTATGAGGGCATCCTCCATGTTGTACCCGCCGTAGCAGGCTATGGCCACCACCAGGTTCTGGCCGCAGGGCCTCTTCCTGAGCCCCACCAGGTCCACCACGCGGGTCCCCACCAGCGGGCGCTGGGGATAGTGGAGGAAGTAGGCGTGCGTGTCCGTGCGGGTGTGCATCCCCACGGAGAAAACCCCCAGAGCCTGCTTGGCCATGTTGGCCCCGTAGGTGTTGCGGGGGGACTGGTTGTGCTCGGGGTAGGGGATGAGGGAGGCGCCCACCCCCAGCATGGCCAGCGGGTGCAGCTCCAGATGGGTGTGCTCGGGCGTGAGCTCCTCGGGGTTTATCGCCACGTAGGTGTTCTCCTCCTCGTCCGCATCCAGATACTCCACCACCCCCTCCCTCACCAGCTCCCCCCAGCTCATCCTGCCGCTCTTCAGCATCTCCAGGTGCTGGTCGGTTACCAGGGGCTTGCCGTCCTTCACCACGATGAGGGGCCTCCTCACCCTCCCCGGATCGCACCAGACCGTGACCTCGTTGGTGTCCTTCTTGAACCTGACGTTCACCTGATCGCTGAACTCTCCCCTCCTCCTCCTCTCCCTGATCTCCTGGGCCAGCTTCTCCCCGTCCGTCGTGGTCCCTATCACCCTCCCGTTGAGGAAGACCGCCGCCCTTCCGCTCCGCTCCCCTCCCTTCCGGATGGGGGTCACCCCGATCCTGTAGAGGCCCCTCTCCACCTCCCCCTCGTCCGCCCCCGTGGAGATCTCGGCGGTGAGGGCCAGGTTCTTGACCAGCCCGCAGTTGGGCCCCTCGGGGGTCTCGGAGGGGCAGATCTTCCCCCAGTGGGTGGGGTGCAGGTCCCTGGCCTCGAAGTGGGGCTGGCTCCTGCTGAGGGGGGAGATGATCCTCCTGAGGTGCGAGAGGGTGGAGATGTAGTTGGTCCTGTCCAGCAGCTGGCTCACCCCCGTCCTTCCCCCCGGCCAGTTGCCGGTCGCCAGGGTGTGCCTTATGTGCTCGGTTAGTAGGTCCGCCCTCGCCGCCGTCCTGAGGTTGAGCTCCCTGCCCCTGGCGTAGGAACGCTCCAGCTGGTACTTGATGTCCTTGATGAGGTTGGCCAGGGCCACCCTGAAGATGTTCTCCAGCATCTCCCCGCTGAGCTTCAGGCGCTTGTTCCCGTAGTGGTCCTTGTCGTCCACCCCCCTCCTGCCCAGCGAGAGCTCTATCACCCTCTCCACCATGCTCCCCAGGAAGTAGGCCTTGGCCAGCCTGTCCTCCGGGGAGGTGCCTATGTGGGGGAGGAGGTACTTGTCCAGCACCTCCTGGGCCCTCTGGAGCCTGTAGCTCTTCACCTGCCCTATGGCCACCCTCTTCCCTATGACGTCGAGCGCGTCCTTCTCCGTCTTGACCTCTATTCCCTCCCTCAGGTTCTCGAAGAGCTCCCTCACGATCTCGGGATCGTCCGAGACGGCCTCCACGATGTCCTTGTCCTTCACCAGGCCGAGCGCCTTCATCACCACCACCAGGGGGAGCTGCCCGGGGACGGCGGGGAAGGAAACCCTTATCAGCCCGTCCTTCTTCCTCTCCACCACCACCAGGGCCCTGAAGCCCCTCCGGCTGGAGAAGACCTTGGCCACCTCCACCCCCAGGCGCTCATCCCTCTCCACCAGGATGGAGTTCGTGGCCAGGTCGTCCTGGATGACGATGACCCTCTCGGAGCCGTTGATGATGAAGTACCCCCCGGGGTCCATGGGGTCCTCCCCCATCTCCACCAGCTCCTCCTCGCTCTTCCCGTGCAGCACGCAGATCTTGGACTTGAGCATGACGGGGATCTCCCCTATCATCACCTTCTGGGGGGGGTGCCTCTGCCCGCCGGAGACGATGCTCATCTCCAGGTAAAGGGGGGCCAGGTAGCTCATGTTGCGCATCCTGGCGATGTTGGGGGTGACGTTGGGCGCCCTGGAGTAAGATCCGTCCGCCTCCCTGAACCAGGGCTCCCCCACGGAGATCTTCCCGAACTCCACGTGGACCCCCTCGATGTCCAGCTCTATCCCCCCCACGTCGTCTATCACCCTCTGGAGGCCGTAGTCGATGAAGTCGTTGTAGGAGTCCAAGTGCTGCCTTACCAGGCCCCTTTCCCGCAGGAAGGCCTCCACCAGCGCCCAGCGATCCTCCAGGACCAACCTCACCCCTCCACCACGTACCTGTAGGCCACCGCCTCCCCCGCGGTCCGGCTCTTCCTGCGCACCTCCACTATGTCCCCCACCTTGGCCCCTATGGCCCTGGCCACGGGATCGCTCACCTTGAGCAGGGGGAGCTGGTTCGGCTTGACCCTGTACCTCCTGAGGACCTCTTCCCCCTCCTCCCTCGACAGGACCCTGTGCTCCGGCACCAGCACGTGCCCCCGGGG
>QNVD01000276.1 GCA_004347925.1 Hadesarchaea archaeon | reverse complement strand
TTCAACTCCAACCACTTCGGGATAGCGGGTTACTACGCGGAGATGGCGGCCAGGAGGGGGATGGTGGGGGTGGTGGCCACCACCACCGATCCCCTGGTTCACCCCTGGGGAGGGTGCGAGCCCCTGCTCGGCACCAACGCCCTGGCCGTGGCCCTCCCCACCCGCACACCCGTCCTGCTGGACATGGCCATGAGCGTGGCGGCCAGGGGAAAGCTGGTGGAGGCCGCCAAGAAGGGGGAGAGGATACCGGAGGGCTGGGCGGTGGACAGGTGGGGCAGGCCCACCACGGATCCGGAGGAGGGGCTGAGGGGGGCGCTGAGCCCGTTCGGGGGACCCAAGGGCTACGGGCTGGCCTTCGTGCTGGAGCTCCTGGCGGGCCCCATGGTGAACGCCGCGGCCGGGAGGAGGGTCAGGGGCACCCTGGAGCCGGTGGAGGGCTTCTGCACCAAGGGCGATCTGATGGCGGCGCTGGATCCCGGGGCCTTCACGGACAGGGAGAGGTTCCTGGAGGAGGCGGAGGAGTTCATCAGGGAGGTGAAGTCCTCCAGGAGGGCGGAGGGGGTCCAGGAGATCCTGGTGCCGGGGGAGCCGGAGTTCAGGAAGAGGGAGAGGTACCTCAGGGAGGGCATACCTCTGGCGGACGAGATCTGGGAGGATCTGAGGAGGACGGCCAGGGAGCTGGGGATCTGGCCGGAGGAGTGGGGCTGAGGGCATGGCTCCGAGACCATCACGCTGGGACCCCACGGGTTCATCGGGGCTTCACACCCTCGTCGGGCCGGACCGGGTCTTTTCAGCCTACTCTCGCCTCTTGGCAGCTGGCTAGGCTTTTCTCAGCAGGAGCTCCACCACCGGCATGGGCTCCCCGGCCAGGAAGCTTATGCAGGCCCCGCCCCCTGTGCTCACGTGGCGGATCTTCGAGAGCACCCCCGCCTTCTCCGCCGCCGCCACCATGTGCCCTCCCCCTATGATGGTGTAGGCCTGCGAGTCGGCCATGGCCCTCAGCACCTCCACCGTTCCCCTCTCGAAGCCCTCCTGCTCGAACACCCCCAGGGGTCCGTTGGCCACCACGGTCCTGGCCTTCCGGATGAGCTCCGAATACTCCCTGATGGTCCTGCTCCCCACGTCCTTCACGGGGAACTCCACGGGCAGGGAGGAAACCTCCACCTCCTCCCTCCTCCCCCCCTTCTCCACCGCCAGGTCCACGGGTAGCCTGATCTTCTCACCGTAGGCGGAGAGGAGCTTTTTGGCCCTTTCCCTCTCCTTCTCGAAGCCCTTCTCCTTGAGGATCTGCTCGTTGGGTCCTCCCAGCTGCCTTCCGGAGGCCGAGAGGAAGAGCTGGGCCACCAGCCCGCCCGTGAGGACCAGGTCGGCGATGCCCTTCGAGAGCACGTTCTCGATCATGGCCAGCGAGTCCTTGGACTTCCCTCCCCCCAGCACGTAGACGCAGGGCCTCTCCGGCTCCCTGGCCCTCCCCAGCCCCCTCAGCTCCCTCTCCATGAGCCTCCCGGCGTAGGTGGGGAGGACGGCCCCGAAGCCCACCAGGGAGGGCTGCCCACGGTGGGCTGCCCCGAAGGCGTCGTTCACGTAGAGGTCGGCCAGCGAGGAGAGCTCCCGGACCAGGAAGGTCCTGGCCATCTGCTCCGGGGTGCCGCTCAGGGACTCCTCGGCGCAGAACCTCACGTTCTCCAGCAGCAGGACCTCCCCCGGTCTCAGCCCCCTTATGGCCTCCTTGGCCGCGGGCCCCAGGACGTCGGGGACGTACCTGACGGGCATGCCCAGGATCTGGCTCAGCCTGGCGGCATGCTTCTCCAGCCTGGCGAAGTCCTCGTCCCCCGGCCTTCCCTGGTGGGCCAGCACCACCACCTTGGCCCCCTTCCCGGCCAGCTCCCTTATGGTGGGGGCGCACTCCCTCATCCTGGAGTCCTCCAGGATCTCCCCGGTCTTGGGATCCAGGGGGGAGTTGATGTCCACCCTGAGCAGGACGGTCTTGCCCTTTACCTCCACCTGATCGAGAGTGGGGAGCGACATTCAGCTCTTCGAGGCGATGAGGTTGGTCATGTCCACCAGGCGGCAGGAGTAGCCCCACTCGTTGTCGTACCAGGCCACCACCTTCACCAGGTTCCCCCCTATCACCGTGGTGAGGGCCCCATCCACGATGGAGGAGTGGCTGTCGCCTATGAAATCGCAGGAGACCAGGGGCTCCTCCGTGTAGGCCAGGATGCCCCTCAGGCTTCCCTCCGCCGCCCTCCTGAAGGCCGCGTTCACCTCCTCCGCCGTGGTCTCCCTCCTGAGGAGGGCCACCAGGTCCACCACCGAGACGTCCGGAACGGGCACCCTCAGGGCTATGCCGTGGCTCTTCCCCTTCATGCTGGGTATCACCTCGAAGATGGCCTTGGCGGCCCCGGTGGTGGTGGGGATGATGGAGACCGCCGCCGCCCTGGCCCTCCTGAGGTCCCTGTGGACCAGGTCCAGCACCCTCTGATCGTTGGTGTAGGCGTGCACGGTGGTCATCAGGCACTTCTCCACCCCGAAGTTCTCCTCCAGCACCTTGAGCAGGGGGGCGAGGCAGTTGGTGGTGCAGGAGCCCAGGGAGAGGATGCGGTGGCGGGAGGGATCGTACTGGGACTCGTTCACGCCCGGCACGATGGTGACGTCGGGGTTCTTGGCGGGGGCGGTGATCAGTACCCTCTTGGCCCCCGCCTCCAGGTGCTTGGAGGCGTTCTCCCTGTCCGTGAAGGCCCCCGTGGACTCGATCACCAGGTCCACCCCCAGCTCCCTCCAGGGGAGCTTGGAGGGATCCTTCTCGGAGAGGAGCCTGATCCGCTCCTTCCCCACCACCAGGTGCCCGTCCTCGGCCCTCATCTCCACCTCCAGCTTGCCGAAGGTGGAGTCGTACTTCAGGAGGTGCAAAAGGGTGGGGGCATCGGTGAGATCGTTTACCGCCACCACCTCCCAGCCCTTCCTGCGCTCCAGCGAGCTTCGGTAGAAGAGCCTCCCTATGCGGCCGAAGCCGTTGATGGCTACGCGCATTCTCTCCCTTTGGAGGAAAGCTATATATATCCTTCCCCCTAACTCTTAAAGCCGTATTTGGAAATAAAACCAAAAGTGGTAAAATGGATAAGCTGAGGGTCCTGCTGGAGGTGGCCAGGGCGGGAGGGGGATCCCATCCGGTCCCCCTCACCCTCAGGCAGCTCTCCGAGAGGATGGGGAAGCCCGGGTCCACCCTGGCCCGCTGGCTGAGGGAGCTGGAGGGGGAGGGATGGCTGAGGCGCCTGCCGGAGGGGAGGGGTCAGAGGCTGGGGCTCTCCCAGAAGGGGCTGGCCTTCCTCCGGCAGCTGTACGCGGAGCTGGGGGAGGTGCTGGAGGGGAAGAGGGAGCCCCTGAGGCTCAGGGGGGAGGTGGTGAGCGGGCTGGGGGAGGGAAGCTACTACCTGAGGCAGGAGGGCTACCTCAGGCAGTTCAGGGAGCAGCTGGGCTTCTCCCCCTATCCGGGCACGCTCAACGTGAAGCTGGACGGCTCCTCCAGGGAGGCGAGGGAGGTGCTGCAGGAGCTCCCGGGGAAGATGTTAAAAGGGTTCAGGACCAAGGAGAGGAGCTTCGGGGAGGTGAAGTGCTTTCCCGTGAGGATAAGGGGGAAGGAGGCCGTCCTGGTGCTTCCCCTCAGGAGCTCGCACCGGGAGGTGGTGGAGCTGGTGGCGGAGGAGAGGCTGAGGGACGCCCTGAAGCTCAAGGACGGGGACAGGGTGGAGGTGGAGGTGGGCAGATGGGAGTAGGGGAGGCCCTGAGGGCCCTGGCGGAGGGAAAGTTCGTGCTCCTGCACGACAGCGAGGAGAGGGAGAACGAGGTGGACCTGGTGATGGGGGCCCAGTTCGTGGAGCCCCACCACGTGACCGTGCTCAGGAGGGACGCGGGTGGCCTCATCTGCGTGGCCCTCCACCACCGGATAGCCCGCAACCTGGGCCTCCCCTACCTGACCGAGATCTACCGGGCGGCCTCCGAGAGGTTCAGGGTTCTGGGAGGGATCTTCCCCCACGACCTCCCCTACGACGAGAGGTCGGCCTTCTCCCTCTCCGTCAACCACCGCGGCACCAGGACGGGGATCACGGACAGGGACAGGGCCCTCACCATAAGGGAGCTGGCCAGGCTGGGGGCCAGGGCCCTGAACGGTTCCTCGGTGGAGGAGTTCGGGAGGAACTTCAGGAGCCCCGGTCACGTCCCGCTCCTGCCCGCCGCCCCCAGCGTCCTGGAGAGGCAGGGCCACACCGAGCTCTCCGTGACCCTGGCGGAGATGGCCGGGATCATTCCCGTGACGGTGATATGCGAGATGCTGGACGGGGAGACCCACCAGGCCCTAAGCCTGGAGAAGGCCAGGGAGTACGCGGAGGAGAGGGGTCTGGTCCTGCTGGGAGGGGAGGAGGTGATAGAGGAGTACCGGAGGAGGAGGGGATGCGCAGGATAGCCATCGTGGACACCACCTTCGCCAGGTACGACATGGCCTCGGCCGCCATGGAGGAGCTCAGGAACCTCTGCAGCGTGAGGTTCGAGAGGAGGACGGTGCCGGGGATAAAGGACCTGCCGGTGGAGTGCAAGCGCCTGCTGGACGAGGGGTGCGAGGCCGCCATGGCCTTCGGCATGCCCGGGCCCACCCCCATAGACAAGCAGTGCGCCCACGAGGCCTCCCTGGGCCTCATCTGGGCCCAGCTCCTCACCAACAAGCACATCGTGGAGGTTTTCGTTTTCGAGGACGAGGCCTCCTCCGAGGAGGAGCTGGCCAGGCTGGCGGACAGGAGGGCGAGGGAGCACGCCCTCAACCTTTACCGCTTGCTCTTCAGGCCCGAAGAGCTTACAAAAAGGGCCGGCACCGGGCAAAGGGAGGGCCGCCCGGATGTCGGGCCCATAAGGAGGTGAGGAAGTGGTGAAGCTGGGACTGGTGGCGAGCGAGTTCTCCTGGGACGTGGTAGGACCCATGGTGGAGTTCGCCAAGAGGCACGCGGAGTTCCTCGGGGCCGAGCTGGTCAGGGAGGTGCTGGTTCCTGGGGTCTGGGAGATACCGGTGGCCGTGAAGAAGCTGCTCTCGGAGGGTAAGGTGGACGCCGTGGTGACGCTGGGCGCGGTGATAGAGGGGGAGACGGAGCACGACGAGGTGATCATGCAGCACACCACCAGGAAGCTGATGGATCTGGCGCTGGAGTACGGGAAGCCCGTGGCGCTCGGCATCTCCGGGCCGGGCATGACCAGGCTCCAGGCGCTGGACAGGGTGAACGAGTACGCCAGGAGAGCGGTGGAGAGTGCGGTCAAGACGGCCAGAAAGCTGGGGATCGGCTGAGGCCAGGGTGGGAGTGCTGGCCCTGGGCTCCCACGAGGAGAGGCACGGGGCCGCGCTTCCCCCCGACACCGATGCCAAGCTGGGGGCCCACGTGGCGCTGGAGGCCGCCAAGAGGAGCGGGGCCAAGTTCCTGGGGGTGCTGTTCACCTCCCACGAGCTGCCCCTCATAGACACGGGCAGGCACCACCCCCTGAGGAGGGTGCTGGGGGAGCTCAGCCGGAGGCTCAGGGAGGCGAGGGAGGTTCTGGGGATAGAGGCGGCGGTGCTGGTGAACGCCCACGGGGGGAACAAGCCGCTGAGGGACCACCTCCCCGCCCTGGAGAGGAGGCTGGGCATGAGGCTGGCCTTCACCACCGAGCTGGTGGAGCTGGAGGGCCCCCACGCCGGAACGGGGGAGGTGAGCGCGGCGGCGGCCGCGGGCTTCGCCGACCTCTCCAGGCTGAGGGAGCACGCGGACCCGGAGAGGCACCCCGAGGTGGGCTTCGTGGGGCTGGGGGAGGCCCGCAGGCGCTACCCCTGGGCCGAGAGGCACGCCAGGGAGGTCCTGGAGAAGGGGGTGAGGGCGGACCTCAGGCTGGGCAGGGAGATGCTGGAGAGGGCGGTGGAGGCGGCGGTGGAGGAGGTCAGGAGGCTGGCCTCGGAGCTAGGGGCCAGATAGGCAGCCGAACTCCCTTCCCATCTCCAGGAGGGCCCAGGCCCAGATCAGGCACTCGAAGCTCTTGACGGGGGAGCGGGAGCGGAAGTGGTGGGAGTCCTTCCGGTAGGCCTCTATGTTCTCCAGCAGCCTCCTCCCCCTCTCGTCCGAGGGCCTCACCCCCCTGAGGGCCTCCTCCAGCTTCCTGGACCACCTCTCTATCTCCCGGGCCAGCTCCTCCTCCACCCCGCTCAAAGCTCCGCCCCCCCTATCACCCTGAGGGCCTCCTCCTCCAGGAAGTGCAGCCTGCCCGGCACCACCAGGGAGTGGG
>QNVD01000275.1 GCA_004347925.1 Hadesarchaea archaeon | reverse complement strand
TTGATGATGGCCGCCCTCCTGGCCATCTCGAAGTCGAAGTACCCCACCCTCCTCCTCCTCCCCGTCACCGTCCCGTACTCCACTATCCCCAGCCTCTCCGCCTCCTCCTGGGGCATCTCGGTGGGGAAGGGCCCCTCCCCCACTCTGGTGGCGTAGGCCTTGAAGACCAGGAGGACCTCCGAGACCCTGGTGGGCCCCACCCCCACGTCCGCCAGCATGGTCCCGGCGCAGGTGTCCTTGCTGGTCACGTAGGGGTAGGTGCCGTGGACGAGGGAGAGCCCGAAGCCCTGGCTCCCCTCGATCAGCACCTTCCTCCCCCTCTCCAGGGCCTCGTGGAGCTCCAGGGGCACGTCGGTCAGGAAGGGGCGCAGCCTCTCCTCCTCCCTGGCCAGCCTGGCCACCCTCCTCACCCTGTCCTCGTTGGCGGGGCCGCAGCCGCTTCCGGTGGTGCCTATCCTCCTGCTGAGGTGCTCGGAGCCCCTGTCCCTCTCCACGTGGTGGGGCTCGATGAGGGCGCACCTCTCATCCACCCCCAGCCTTCCCCCCGTCCCCGTCTCCTCCACCTCCCTCAGCAGCACGTCGGGGTTCACCAGGACCCCCGGCCCTATCAGCAGCCTGGCCCCCTCGTACACGAAGCCGCAGGGGACCTGCCTGAGCCCGAACTTCCTCCCCCCGAAGTGCACGGTGTGTCCCGCGTTGGGTCCCACCCCTGCCCTGGCCACCAGGTGGGGCCGGTACTTCAGGGAAAGGTAGGCCACGATCTTTCCCTTCCCCTCATCTCCCCACTGCCCCCCGCAGACCAGCACGCAGGGCAAGGGACCACCCCTCCCTTCCTCCTCCTCCCGTATAACGCTTGTGGGTTCAGTCCGTCTTGAGGGAGAAGAAGACCGCGTAGGGGCAGGAGGTGTTCAGGAGGCTCACCTCCTCTCCTGGCGCGATCTCCACC
This sequence comes from Hadesarchaea archaeon, assembly GCA_004347925.1. Classification (GTDB taxonomy): domain Archaea; phylum Hadarchaeota; class Hadarchaeia; order Hadarchaeales; family WYZ-LMO6; genus WYZ-LMO6. The sequence goes on along the minus strand of QNVD01000275.1, from coordinate 5,493 downwards.
ACCTCCCTCCCCCTCACCCTCATCCTCCTCATCCCCCTCTTCATCTCCGCCTCCCCCTCTATGAAGAAGAGGAGCCCTTCCCCCCTGGAGAGGTGGTACATCCCCCCCCTTCGGAGGAAGGTCAGGAGCATCACCTTTCCCCCGCTCTCCCTCTGGAACTGGATCACGTCCTCGTCCCTCCTCACCAGCCTGGAGTCCCTGAACATCAGCAGGTAGTTCCGGTAGGAGAGGTCGTACCACTCCCCCTCCAGGAGGTAACCCCTCACCGTGATCCCCCTCTCCAGGAGGTGCTGGATGAAGAAGCCGGGGGCATCCTTCTTCTTCTCCGCCGTGTACTCCAGCAGCAGGGGGAAGATCCTGGGGGGGAAGAGGTAGAGGCAGGTGCTGACGTAGGGGCTGAGGGGGGGATCCACCTTCTCCTTGAACTCCTCTATGCAGAACTCCCGGCTGGGAGGGGGGTACTGGTCGCTACCGCAGAACTTCACGGTGGCCATCTCCTGCAGGCGCACCCCGGGATCCCCTCCGGCGTAGTGGATCCCCACCAGGGGGTCCCCCTGGTAGGAGGAGACGAAGCCCCGGAGGTCGGAGGAGAAGTAGTTGTCCGCGCAGACCACCAGCAGGTCCTCCTCCATCCCGGCAGTCCTGATGGCGTTGGCCATGGCCGTCACGGCCCCCAGCTTCTCCTCCTCCCTGGTGGCCCCCTCCACCAGCACGTTGGGGTAGGAGCGGAAGAACTCCCTGAAGCGGGCGTTGGTGGTGATGAGGGGCTCTATCCCCAGCCTCTCCAGCTTGGAGACCAGGTGCCCCACCGCCGTGTCCCCCTCCACCATGAGCATGGCCTTGGGCAGGACCTCCCCTATGGTCCCCAGGCGGGTGGCGAAACCTCCGGCCAGGATGAGGCCCTTCATTCCAAATAAGACTAGTTTTTTATCGTTATTTTATTTGGGGTGCCGGCGGAGTCTCCGGGGTAGGCCGGGATCAGCCAAATCTTGGTCTAGCGGATCATTTCTTCCGTTTCAGGTTTTTCTCTATCTCCGAGATCTTCCGGTTCAGCTCCCTCACGATTTCCTCCTTTTTGGAGGGATCCTTCACCATGAGGGTGAGGATCAGGTTCACGTATTTTTCCTCCCTCCCCTTCACCGTGAGAAGGGGGGGAAAGCGCTCGTCCAGGTACCGCCTGAACCTGCCGCAGGCCTTGAGGACTTCGCTCTCGAACTCCGGCAGGCTGAGGGAGGAACTGATGGTAACGGGGATCAGGATTTCCTTCCACACGTGGGGGGTGAGGTTGACCACCTTCTCCCTCATAAAGACGGAGTTGGGGATGGAGATCAGGCGCTCCTCCTTGGTGAGGAGAACGGTGGTCACGGGATTTATCTCTATGACCTTGCCCGACTGTCCCCCCACCCTGATGATGTCACCCACCTTGAAGGGTATGTAGAGGTCGGAGAAGTATTTGGCCCCCACGTTCTCCAGCACCTCCCTCAGGGCGAGGAGCACCGCCAGCCCCATCAAGCCCACCAGCAGGAGGAGCAGGTCCGTTTTGAGGCCCAGCAGTCCGATGGCGAAGATTAGTCCCACCATCCAAACGGCGACGGAGGCTAGTCTCTGAAGGCTGGTCCTGAGGGAGGGGGCCCATTCCCTGAAGAGATCCCCGATGAGGAGGCTCAGGACCCGGGAAAGAAGGGCCGTGATGAGGAGGGTGAAAACGAAGAAGGAGAGCTTCAGGAGGACGTCCGGAAGGTTCATTCTCCCACCAGCTCCCTCATCACCTTGGCCTCCTCCTCCACCCCCCTTTCCAGGGAGCAGAGGGAGGAGGTTTCCTTACCGCCCTCCCCCAGCGAGGCCGCCAGGCGTTCATCGGAGAGGAGGAGGGAGAGCTTCTCGGCCAGCTCCTCCGGCAGGAGGGGATCGAAAAGGAGCCCGTTTTCCCCCTCCTTGATCAGTTCCGCCACTCCCGCCCTGCGGCTGACCAGGCAGGGTTTGCGGTAAACCCAGCCCTCTATCACCACCAGCCCGAAGCCCTCCAGGAGGGAGGGGAGGAGGACCACCTCGCACCTCTCGTAGGCGGCCTGGAGCTCCCGTGGCTTCAGGTAGCCTGCGAAGATGACCCGGTCTTCCACCCCCAGCTCCCTCGCCCTCCCCCTCAGGTACCCCAGCCACCTCTCGGCCTTGGACAGTCCCATCCCTTTTTTGGAGCTGGAGAAGCTCCCATCCCCCACCAGCATGAGCTTAGTTCCGGGGATTCCGGCCTTAGCGAAGCCCTCTATGGCTCTGTCTTGTCCCTTCATGGGGTCGAGCCTCGCCACCACCAGCACCACCCTTTCATCCTCCCCTATCCCGAACCTGTTGCAGAGGGCCTCCACCTCCTCCCGGGTCGGCTTCCCGTAAAGGCTTAGATCCAGGTATGGATAAAGGTGGACGCTCTTCCCCCTGTACCCCAGGCGCCTGAGGGTTTTCAAATACTTACGGCAGCTCACCACCACGGCTTCGTAGGAGTTGAAGTAGAGGGAGAGGAGGGGCCTCCACTCCTCCGGCAGAAGGGTCTCGTCGAAGGGAAGGTGCCACCTGAAAAGCTTGGGTTTAAGGAGGTTGAGCATGTGCCCGAGCGGCAGCATCTGAAAGTCGTGGATGTAAAAGAGGTCGAAGTCGTTTTCCTTCTCTAGGGAGAGCAGGAACTCGGCGCACTTCCTGTTGAAGTAGGTGTAGTCGATGAATTCGTCCTGCCAGAGGAAGTCCACGGTTTCCCTCGAGAGCCCGTGGAGCGTCCTCCAGAGGGTCTCCTTGGCGGCCCCGTACCCGGAGAGGCGTTGCTTCTCCAGCTCCAGATGGTGGAGGAGGAGGCCGGAGGAGGAAAGGAGGGGAGGCGCCCCGGGGTTCAGGGAAACCCAGTGGGCGACCTCCAGCAGGCCCCCCTCTCTCATCTTCCGCAGGAGGGGATAGACCATCTTGGTCACCCCTCCCGCGGTGAATTCGTAGTCCTCCCCCTCACTGAGGGAGGAGAGTTTCAGCGGGACCGTTCCGTGTTCTTGCCTTCGCTCTCGGAGGAAGAGGACCAGAGGGGTCTGGGAGACCAGGCATAGCCTCATCTCTTCTTTTCAGCTTCTCCGGATAAAATCTCTAACTTCTGTAGGAAGAGGGCCACCTCCTTCGGGTTGCGCAGAAAGAAACGAGCGCTTGAGTCCACGGGTTTCTCGGAAACCAGCACGGTTACCCCTCCCCTTCGGTTGAGGGCCCGGAAGGCATCTTCGTCCGTTCTGTCATCCCCCAAGTAGACGGGAAGAAGTTTTCTTCCCCGGTCCAGCAGCCTCAGGAGGAGGAGGGAGGCCCTCCCCTTGTCCCAGGGCAGGTTGGGCCTCACCTCCAGCACCTTCTTCCCCTCCGTTATCCGCAGGCGGTCCCGGTGGGGTCCCGTCACCTCCTCCAGGATCTTCCTCACCTCCCCTTCCCTCTTCGGGTCCACCAGCCTGTAGTGGAGGCTCAGGCTCAACCCCTTGTCTTCCACCAGGGCCCCTTTCACTCCCCTCATCCTTTCCCTCAGCTCCCGGCTCACCCTTCTGAGGAGCGGGCGGAAGCGGGTGGCTTTGGGAAGGGCGAAGGAGATTCCCGGGCCCTCTATCTCCATTCCGTGATTTCCTCCGTAGTACACTCCCTTCTCCCCCACCAACTTTCTGAGGTCCCGAAGGGATCTGCCGCTCATTATCACCACCTTGAGCCTTCGGGAGAGGGTCCGGAGGGTCCTGGCCACGTCCGGGGGAAGGAGGGCGAGTTCGGGCCTTTCGGCTATGGGGGTGAGGGTGCCGTCGTAGTCCAGAAGAAGCAACCCCCTCTCCCCCACCTCTCGAAGGCCGGGCCAGCGGAGGAGGTGCTTCATTCCATGGCTAGGATGAGGCCCTTCACCGAATATCTTTTTGTTTCTCTCCCATTTTCTAATTTGGTATCCGCCCTCCGGGTGCCGGGGGAGAGGATGGAGGCAGAGGTGGCGGTGATAGGGGGAGGCGTGGTGGGCCTGGCCGTGGCCGCGAAGCTCTCGGAGGGGACGGAGGGGGTTTTTCTGCTGGAGAGGAGGGAGAGGTTCGGCCTGGAGACCAGCACCCACAACAGCGGGGTGATCCACTCGGGCATCCACTACCCCCCGGGTTCCCTGAAGGCCAGGCTGTGCGTCAGGGGGAACGCCCTGATTTACCAGATCTGCGAGAGGTACCGGATCTCCCACCGCAGGACGGGAAAGCTCACCGTGGCCGTGGGGGAGGAGGAGATGGGGGAGCTGGAGAGGCTGCGGAGGCAGGGAGAGGAGAACGGGGTGGAGGGCCTGAGGATCCTGGAGGGAAGGGAGGTTCGGGAGCTGGAGCCCAGGCTGAGGGTGGAGGGGGCCCTTTGCTCACCCTCCACGGGCATAGTGGAACCGGACGAGCTCATGGGCTACTTCCGGGCCAGGGCCTCCGAGAGGGGGGCGGTCCTGATGGCCGGAACGGAGGTGACGGGCCTGAGGAGGCTGGAGGGGGGATACGAGGTGAGGGGCATCAGCTGGGGGGAGAGGTTCCTCCTCCGGGCGAGGAGCGTGGTGAACTGTGCGGGCCTGGAGGCCGACAGGGTGGCCTCCCTCCTGGGGATGAGGGTGGAGGAGCTGGGCTACCGGCTCCACTACTGCAAGGGGGACTACTTCAGGTTCGACAGGCCCCCGGTGAGGATGCCCGTCTATCCCGTTCCGAGGGGGGAGGGGCTCGGGATTCACCTCACCCCCGATCTGGGAGGAGCGGTGAGGGCGGGTCCCAACGCTTACTACGTGGACCGCCCCAGCTGCACCGTGGAGTCGGACGAGAGGGAGTTCAGGGAGGCCATCGGGAGATTCCTTCCCTCGGTCTCCGAGTATCGGCTCATACCGGAGTTCGCCGGTGTCAGGCCCAAGCTGCAGGGCCCCGGTGAGGGTTTCAGGGACTTCGTCATAAGGCACGAGGAGGACAGGGGTCTGCCCGGCTTCATAAACCTGATCGGAATAGAGTCCCCCGGCCTCACCGCCTCCCCGGCCATAGCGGAGCTCGTGGCCGAGATTTACGATCGGGAGGTCAGGGGCTAGGGACCCGCGTTGCCGGGACCTACTCCACCGTCACGGACTTGGCCAGGGAGCGGGGCCTGTCGGGATCCAGCCCCCTGCCCACCGATAGGTGGTAGGCCAGGAGCTGCAGGGGGAGGATGAAGGTAAGGGGGCTGAGGAGCTCCCCCGCCTCGGGCACCCTCACCAGAAGGTCGGCGTGTTTCGGGGACTCCCCGTCCCCTTCCTCCGCCACCACGATCATCCTCGCCCCCCTGGCCCTCATCTCCTCCAGGTTGCTCATCAGCCTCCCCCTGGCCTCCCCTGGCACGGCCACCGCCACCACGGGGGTCCCCCTCTCCAGCAGGGCCAGCGTGCCGTGCTTCAGCTCCCCCCCGGCCAGGGCCTCCGCGTGCAGGTAGGAGATCTCCTTCACCTTCAGCGCCCCCTCCAGGGCCAGGGGG